>CAZCVH010000107.1:0-3559 GCA_964502115.1 uncultured Geminicoccaceae bacterium | reverse complement strand
ATCGCCCCACCGTCGGTCGTGCCCGCCTCAGACCAGTCGCAATAGAGCGTGGATGATCAGCGCCCACAGCGCCGCCGAACACGCCGTCGCCAAGCCGATCGATGCCAAGAGCGGCCATCGTTCGGGATCGTGCGCCAACCGCGCCCGCTCGGCCTGCAGGGTCCACAGCATCTCGGGTCTGCGTTGCACCGCGCCTCTCCTTTCGGACTGTGAACCTTATCACCTTTGCTCGAATGGTGAAGCGTGAAACTGTTCCTTCTTTCGAAGGAGCGGGCGGTTGGACCGCGCTCGATTTCGCTGCGGCGTCTTCGCAACTGCAGCATCGACTTGCGCCCGGATGCCGTCGCCGTCGCGGACCGCCCCGCCGGCCGGCGACGACCGTGTCACCACGGGGCGGGCTCGGCCCGCCCGCTGCCACGCCAAAGCGGGCTCGGCCCGCCCGCGGGGCCGGCCGCGCTCGGATCGGCGGGCGCACGCAGGCTGCTATTGCCAAGGCTCGGGCGTATCGCCACACAAAGGCCATGACCGGGACGCGTTTAGGACTCCCGACTTGGCGCGTGCGCCCCGCCGCTGTGCCCGGCGGCCCGCCACCGCGTTTGGCCGGCGTGATCCACGTCAGCGCCAACCTCGAGCTGCGGCTCGCCCGTGGCCGCTCGGACGTCCGCGCGGCGCAAGCGCTGCGCTTTCGCGTCTTCCATCAGGAGATGGGCGCGGCGATGCGCGGCCGCGGGTTGTGGTTGCGCCGTGACATCGACCGTTTCGATCGCTTCTGCGACCATCTCGTCGTCGTCGATCGCGCCCGCGCCCGCGCCGGCCGCCGTCCTTACGTCGTCGGCACCTACCGGCTGCTGCGCGGCGAGGTCGCCCTGCGCCGCCGCGGCTTCTACACCGCCGACGAGTTCGATCTGCGGCCGTTGATGAACCGCGCGCCCGAGGTGCTCGAGCTCGGCCGCTCCTGCGTCGATCCGGCCTACCGCGCCCGCGGCGTGATGCAGATCCTGTGGAAGGGCATCGCCGAATATCTGGTCGCCCACGACATCAAGCTGATGCTCGGCTGCGCCAGCTTTCCCGGGACCGATCCCGACGCCATCGCGCACGCCTTGAGCTTTTTGCACCACCGCCATCGCCTGCCCGAGGGCCTGCGCCCGCACGCCCTGCCGGAGCGCTACATCGAGATGAACCGGGTGCCGGCCGACCGCCTCGAGGCCGATCGTGTCCGGCGCGAGACGCCGCCCTTGGTCAAGGGCTATCTGCGCATCGGCGGCCGGGTCGGCGACGGCGCGGTCGTCGATCACGGCTTCAACACCATCGACGTCTGCGTCGTGCTGCCGGTCGACGCGCTCAAAGACCGCTACGTCAAGCACTACTACCGCGACGGCGAGCGGGCCGCCGCTTGAGCCGTTCCGTGATCGGCCATCTGCGCGCCGGCCGGCGCTTTTCGACCTTCGTGCTGGTGAGCGTGGCCTTCGCGGCGCTGTTCGTGCCGACCCTGGTGCTGCCGCGCCGGGTCCAGCTGCGGGTGCAGCGGCTGTGGTCCGCCGCGGTGGCCCGGGCCGCCGCGCTCGACGTCCGCGCCGAGGGCGAGACCGTGACCGGGCCGGGCTCGGTGCTCTACGTCGTCAACCACGTCTCCTATTTCGACATCCCGGCGCTCGGCGGCCTGGTCGACGCCGCCTTCGTCGCCAAGAGCGAGGTCGCCTCCTGGCCGCTCTTCGGCTGGTGCGCGCGGCTCACCGGCACGCTCTTCATCCCGCGCCGGCCGGGGCGCTCGCCCGCGCAGGTCGAACGGCTGCGCGCCCGGCTGATGCGCGGCGAGAACCTCGTTCTCTTCCCCGAGGGCACCAACAGCGACGGCACCGGTGTGCTGCCGTTCAAGAGCGCGCTGCTGGCCAGTGCCGCGCCCGAGGCCACCGGCCTGCCGGTGACCATCCAGCCGGTGAGCCTGGCCTACACCCGCACCCGCGACGGCGCCCCGCTCACCGGCGAGCGCGCCGACCTCTACGCCTGGATCGGCGCCGACGACATGTTCCCGCATCTCTGGCGCGCGCTCGCCGCCGCCGGTGCCGAGGTTCGCGTCGTCTTCCACGAGCCCCTCGACATGGCCGCCACCGCCGACCGCAAGCGCCTCGCCCGGGACGCGGAAGCGGCCGTGCGCGAAGGCGTGGCGCGGCTGTGGGCGGAGAGCCGCAGCGGCTGAGCGGCGCGCCGCGGCCGCGAGGACCCGAACTGTCGCCCTGGCGACGGAGCACGCCGACGGCGTCTTGTAGCCGAGCGGCGGTTCGGGCACCGTGTGATCGTACGAGGGGCGGCGCCGAGAACCCGGCTCGCAGACCGGGCCGCAACGTAAGGTCGTCGGCGCCACACTCGACACCACGGCAAAGCAACTCGAGATTGCGCGATCCCTTCGCGTATCAACCGAGTGTCTTTTTGCGGTTTCGTTTCGTTTCCGGTGTCGCGGTCCGGCAGGGCGAGCGCCGAAGGCGGCTGGTCGCCGAGCGGCTGCGCGACGATCGCGACGGCGGCCGCCCTCGCGACGCCGGCGGCCACGGTTTCGCCGCGGCGCACCTCGCCGGGCTCGTCGATGACCGGACCGGCTCGGCGCGGCCACGGCTCGCCGAGCGACACCGGACCCCGTGACGCGCGCGGTGACCCCCGGGTTTCGTCCGCGAGCTCGGCACCAACGAGGGCATGCGATGATGAGCTGTCGTCTCCAGTGTTGCGCCGGATTGCTGGCGCTGTGCTTGACCGCGGCGCCCGCGCCGGGCGGTCAGGCCGGCGCGCGGGCGGCACCTCCGGCTCCGCCCTGCGGGGGCCAGGCCCACCCGAACGACGCCTCGCTCGGCGAACCGCCCTCGGTCGAGCTGTGGGAGGTGGACGCGCTGCCCGCCGCTTGGCGGCCGGCGGCCTGCAGCGGTATCGAGCGGCGTGACGGCGCGGTGCTCGTCGCCGTCGCCGGCCGGTTCGAGAGCCCGCTCGACGGCCGGCAACTGCTCGCGAAGCTGGGCGCGGTGTCCGAGCACACCACCATCGACTACTGGTCGGAGAGCGAACGCCGGTGGCGACCGCTGCTCGAGGACGCCTACGCGCTGACGGGTCCCGATCCCGACCTCGCGCGCGACGACTTCACCTTCGCCGAACTCGAGAGCGGGCGGACGCTTCACCTGCTCTACGATGATGCCCAGCCGGTCGGTCCGGTGGTCAATTCGGTGGAGATCGTCGCCGTCGACGACACCAGTTTCACCATCATCAGCCGCAATCTGACGACCGCGCGACTGATCGGGATACCGATCGCCGCTCCGGGCGACCTCACCAGCTATCTCTCGGTCGAGCGCGAAGGCGATGATGTCTATCGATATTTCGCGCTTCACAGTTCCGCGCTGTCGGTGCCGCTGTTGCGCAACTCCAATCGGATCCATCGCGCGGTCGCGGTGTACCGCTACATCGCCGGTATCGACGTTGACCAGAGACCGGCGGTCGCACTCGAGTAGTGCGCGTCCCACTTGGGCGAAGCCACCCGCACATCCCGCCCGGCCGCCCATGAGCACGATAACCTGGGTGG
>CAZCVH010000106.1:0-6600 GCA_964502115.1 uncultured Geminicoccaceae bacterium | reverse complement strand
GCTGGAGTTCCGCCGGCTTCGAGCGGCGGCCGATCGCGGGGCTCGGCGACTACGAGCCGGCGGCGGGCGCCGCCGCCACCGCCGCCACCGTGCGCGACGCGCTCGACCGGGCGACGGCGGCCGCCCTCGGCGCGCTCGCGCTGGAGCCGCCGGCGTCATGAGGCGCGTCCTGTTCGTCCTGCCCCGGTTCCACACCAACCTGCACTATGCGCTCACGGCGCTCGTCCGGTGTGGGGTGGAACCGGTGTTGCTCGTGCGCGAGGGCGGCCGCGGCGGCGTCGACGGCGCCCGCGTCGTCGAGGCCCCGACCACGCCGCTGCCCCTCGCCGACGCCCGGCGGTTGTTGCGCGCCGAGCGCCCCGACCTGGTGGTGATCCGCAAGACGCGCGGGCTCGCCCGGCCGGTGCACTTGGCCGCGCTGCTCCAGGGGCGGCCCAACGTCGGCTACGACCAGCGTCCGCTGTTGGCCCCGCGACCGCGGCTGCACGGGCCGCGCGGCTGGTTCAAGGGCCGCCCGCGCCGCCGCTTCACCCCGGTCCACGGTCTTCCCGGACGCGGCCGACGGGTCGACCGGACGGCGGTCTACCTGCCCTTACCGGTGGCGAGCGCGCCGGAGGCGGCGACGCGGACGTGGGCGCCGGAGGGCGTGGTGCGCATTCTCTGCGTCGCCAAGCTCGCCGAGGCCCGCAAGAACCACCGCGTCCTGATCCGCGCGCTCGAACGGCTCGCCGACGACATCCCCCTCAGCCTCACGCTCGCCGGCTCGTCGAGCCTCGCCATCGGTGCGCCGGATGCCGAGTTGGTCGGCTGGCTGCGGTCCTACCCGCACACCGGCGCGCTCGGCGCCCGGGTGAAGGTGTTGGAGGACGTGCCCTTCGCCGCCATGCCCGAGCTCTACGCCCGCCACGACGTCTGCGTGCTGCCGTCGTCGAACGAGCCGCTCGGCACCGCCCCGCTCGAGGCGATGGGGCAGGGCTGCGCGGCGTTGGTGAGCGACCAGTGCGGTTCGGCCTGGTACGTCGCCGGCGCTGCGGAAGCGGGGCTGCCCTGTGGCGAGGTATTTCCTGCCGAAGACGACGGGGCATTGGTCGAGGCGCTACGTTCGAACGCATCCTCCCCGGAGCGCTTGGCGGTTCTAGGTGCAAATGCGGCGGAATGGGCGCGGCGGGAATTTTCCGAGGAGGTTTTCGCTCGTCGCTTTTTCGCTTTAGCGGCGCGTCTGGGGGCTGCTTAGAGCAACCGTTTTCATGCCCAATCGAGGTTCAGGTGGTTGAGTCCCTCTACCGCCAAGCGGCGGCGCAGCTGACGCATCCGCTCCGCGATCGCCGGAATCTTGTGGTCGTGCGTCTCGACGAAAACGTAAGGGATGTGGTTGAGCAATCCACAGTCAAGCAACCGTTCGAGGACATCGACCTCCGCCCCCTCGATGTCCATCTTCAAAAGCGCCACTCGCGGTTCGCGCGCGACGAAATCGCCCAGATCGATCGCTGCCACCCGGACGGCGACACCAGGATCGACGTTGGATTTGGTCGCGATGACGGAGGAGGATTTCGAAAGCTTGGCGGGGTCGGCGTCGATCCCGGGCGCGCGAAAGAGTTCGATCTCGCCGGCGGTGGCACTCACCGCAGCCTGATGAACCTCAACGTTCGGAAATGAGCGGAAACGCTGCACGAGGATCTGGAACGCGTAAGGATCCGGCTCGAACGCGTGCACTTCGATGCCACGGCGGGCCAGTGGCCATGTAAAGTCGCCGACGTTGGCGCCGGCATCGATCGCGACGTCGTCGCGCCCGAGCCGCGCGACGGCTTGCCGAAAGGCGGCTCGACTGCGCCAGATCGCCCGCCTGCGTCGGCTCGGCGAACGGCCGTGCCGGGCGACGTGCTTCAGCGTGCGGTACGTCAACCCAAGGCGCCGCCAAGGGGTGAGCGAGGTGGCTTCAAGATACGTGCGGGACTGAGACGGAGCTTCGGGCACGAGCACTTTTCAATGGACCACGACGCGACCTTCCCACCCTTGTAAAGGAGGGGTCGAACTCGGGCGAGGCTGGCGTGGCGGATCGAACGGCGCGTCGAGCCCGGCGGTGGGTTCGAGACGGGCCGTTGCGTGGCTCGACAGCGCGGCTCGATGTCCCATCTAAAGAGGGTCTTTCCCGACCGCCGGATATCGCCATGGCCCGTCCCGCCAACGACCTCGAGATGTACGACGCCTACGCCGATCGCTGGTGGTCGGGGGAGGCGGCGTGGTTGCGGACGCTGCACAACATGGTGCCGGCGCGGATGCGCTTCTTCGACCGGCTGGTCGGTGACTGGCGCGACCGAACGGTGCTCGATCTGGGTTGCGGCGGCGGCTTCATGGCGGAGGCGATCGCGGCGAAGGGGGCGCGGGTGACCGGCGTCGACATCGCCGCCGAGGCGCTGGCGGCGGCGCGGCGCCATGCCGAGCAAGAGGGCCTCGCCATCGACTACCGCGAGGGCAAGGGCGAGGATCTGCCGTTCGAGGACGCCGCCTTCGACATCGTGGTGAGCTGCGACGCGCTCGAGCACGTCGAGGATCTGAGCCGGGTGCTGGACGAGGTGGCACGGGTGGTGCGGGCCGACGGGCTCTTCCTGTTCGACACCATCAACCGCAACGCGGTGGCGAGCTTCGTCGCGGTGACGCTGGCCGAGCGCGTCCTGCGGATGCTGCCGCAGGGCACCCACGATCCCGACCTCTTCATCCGCCCGGCGGACCTCGAGCGCGCGCTCGAGCGCCGCGGCTTCGAGGTCGGCCCGTTCAAGGGCCTCGGCCCCACCGGCCTCGACCGCCGCGGCGATCTCACCTTCGGGCTGGTGCCGCTGACCGCGGTCAACTACCTGGGCTCGGCCCGTAAGCGCCGGCCGGCCCGCTGATCGGCCGCCGGCGCCGGACGCCGCGCCGGCGCCACGGGTTCGGCCGGCTGGTGCTCGTGCTGGTGCTGACCCCGCCGCTGGTCCTCACCGCCGCGCTCGCCGCCTACCGCGTCGTCCAGCCGCCGGTCACCGCCCTGCAGCTGGTGCGCCTCGCCCAGGGTTACGGCTTGGCGCGCGCGACCGTGGCGCCGGCGGCGCTCGGCCCGCACCTGCCGCGGGCGCTGATCGCCGCCGAGGACAACCGCTTTTGCCGCCACGGCGGCATCGACCGCCGAGCCTTCGCGGCCGAATGGCGGCGCTGGCGGGCGGGCGAGCGACCCCGCGGCGCCAGCACGATCACGATGCAGCTGACCCGCAACCTGTTTCTCTGGCCGGACCGGAGCCGGCCGCGCAAGGCGCTCGAACTGGTGCTCGCGCCGCTCGTCGACCTCGTCCTCTCCAAGCCGCGCCAGCTCGTCCTCTACCTCAACCAGGTGGAGTTCGCGCCGGGCGTCTACGGCGCCGAGGCCGGTGCGCGGCACTGGTTCGCCAAGAGCGCCGCCGAGCTCGGCGCGGCCGAGGCGGCGCGGCTGGTGGCGCTGTTGCCGGCGCCGCTGGTCTACAGCCCCGACACCGGCCGTGTCCGCCGCCAGGCGCAGCGCATCCGCACCCGGATCGACCAGCTCGGCCCGCTGCTCGACTGCGCGCCCGGGCGACGCGCCGCGGCGGCGAAGGTGGCTCCGCCGAACGCCGGCGTGCGGGCGAGGGGGTGAGGTTGCCGTGCCGGCCGACCGGCATCGTGCTATGAACGGGCGGGGACAGCGAACGCGAGGGAGGAGCCATGGCCACCGCATCGAACACGCCGTCGCCGCCGCTGGAGCCGACCCGCGGCGAGATCGACGCCGCCCTGGCCGACCGCTGGCGGTGGTTCCTCGCGCTCGGCGTGCTCTATCTGGTGCTCGGCGGCGTCGGCCTCGCCGCCATCGGGCTGTTGTCGCTGGCCTCGGTGGTGATGATCGCCGCGCTCTTTCTCGTCGGCGGCGTCGGCCAGCTCGTCCACGCCTTTCGCTGTCCGGGCTGGCGCAGCACCGTCGTGCACGTCCTCGGCGCGGCGCTCTACGTCGTCGCCGGCGGGCTGTTGCTGGCGCAGCCGCTGGTCGGGCTGGTCACGCTCACCCTCGTCGTCGGCGCGATCATCTTCGCCACCGGCGTGACGCGGATCGTCATCGGCGTCCAGCACCGCCCCGCCCAGGGCTGGACCTGGCTGGTGCTCTCCGGGGTGATCGGCGTGCTCCTCGGCGTGTTGATCCTGGCCGGTCTGCCCGGCAACGCGATCTGGGTGCTGGGGCTGTTCGTGGCGATCGAGCTGTTGATGGAGGGCTGGAGCATGGTGCTGATGGGCCTCGCGCTCCGGCGCTGGAAGCGCCGCGAGGCCGCGGCCTGAATGCGCGACGTTCCGCTGGAGGGGTTCCCGCCGATCGCGCGGCCCGACGCCGGCGTCCTCGTCCTCGGCACGATGCCGAGCGTCGCGTCGCTGGAGGCGGGCGAGTACTACGCCCATCCGCGCAACGCCTTTTGGGGCATCATGGCCACGCTCTTCGGCTTCGACGCGCGGGCGCCCTACGCCGATCGCTGCGCGGCGCTGCGCGACGCCGGGGTCGCGCTCTGGGACGTGCTCGGGGCCTGTCGGCGCGCCGGCAGCCTCGACACCGCGATCGAGCCCGGGACCGTCGTCGTCAACGACTTCGCCGGCTTCTTCGGGGCCCACCCCGCGGTCACCCGCGTCTTCTTCAACGGCGGCAAGGCCGCCGAGCTCTTCCGGCGCCACGTCCCCGCCGCGGCGGTGCCGGCGTGGGTCCGCGAAACCCGCCAACTGCCCTCGACCAGCCCCACCAACGCGCGGCTGCGCTTCGCCGACAAGCTCGCGGCCTGGGGCGTCGTCGCCGCCGCCGCGGAAGACGGCGCGCGGCCGTCGATCAGCGCACGCGCTGCTTGTCGAAGAACACCTTGCGCCAGGGCACGATCGTGACGCTCTGAAAGAGGCCGGCCTTGGCGAAGGGGTCGTTCTGCGCGAACGCCTCCGCCGCGGCGCGGTCGTCGACGTCGAGCAGAAGGATGCTGCCGATCGGCGTCGTGCCGTCGTCGGCGAACTGGGCGCCGGCCGCCAGCAGCAGGTCCTTGTGGGCGTCGAGGTAGTCCAGGTGCTCGGGGCGCTTGTCGCCGCGCAGGGCTCCGCCGTCGGGGCGGTCCTCGGCGATGATCGCATAGGGCATCTGCGTCCTCCCCGGGTTGTGGTGGCGGCGGGAGATTGGCACGTCCGTGGCCGCGCGCCCAGCCGCCGGGCGTGGCGTTCGGAGCGCGCGTGACCACCGTCGTCGACCTCATCCTGCCGATCTTCGCCGTCGTCGCCCTGGGCTGGGGGGCCAGCTTCACGACCCTCTTCGACGCGGCGAGTGCGCGGGCGCTGTCGCGCTTCGTCTTCGTCTTCGCCATCCCGCTGATGCTGTTCGAGCGGGTGGCGACCACCGACCCGGTCGAGGGTGGGGCGACGGCCCTGTTGGCGACGTTCTACGCCGCCACCGCCACCGTCTTCGCGCTCGGCGCGCTCGCCGCCCGCGTCGGCTTCGCGCGGCGCGCCGACGAGGCCGTGCTCTGCGGCTTCGCCGCGGCCTACGGCAACACCGTGATGATCGGCATCCCGGTCGTGCTCACCGTCGTCGGCGACGCCGCCGCCTTCGCCACCTTTTTGATCATCTCCTTTCACAGCCTGATCTTCTTCACCCTCACCACGGTGCTGGTGGAGACCGTGCGCGGGGCCGAGGCCGGCCTGCGCCAGGTGCCGAAAGAGGTCGCCCGCGGGGTGGTGACCAACCCCATCTTGATGGCGCTCGTCCTCGGCCTCGTCGCCAACCGGACGGGCCTGGCGCTGCCGACGGTGGTTCAGGGCTTCGCGGCGCTCGTCGGCGAGGCGGCGGTCCCGTGCGCGCTGTTCGCCACCGGCGCGGCGCTGCGCGGCTTTCGCGTCCGCGGCGCGCTCGGCCTCGTCGCCGTGCTGGTGGCGCTCAAGGGCGTGGTCCATCCGCTGATCGTGGTCACCCTCGCGACCCAGGTGTTCGCGCTGCCGGCGCTGCCGACGGCGGTGGCGGTCCTGTTGGCGACGATGCCCGTGGGGGTGAACCCCTACCTCTTCGCCGCCCGCTACCACGCCGCCGAGGCCGAGTGCGCCACCGCCATCGCGGTCTCGACGCCGCTCGCGATCGTCACCGTCTCGGTCGCGCTGCTCGGGCTCGGCCTCGCCGGCGGTTAACCCGATGGCCACGACGCGAGGGCCATGTCGTCGCGACCTCGACCCATGGAGACGCGCCGTGACCGCCTTCGCCCACCACCACGATCGCCCCGGCGCCGGCGGGCTGCCGCGGCTGGTGCGCGACCTCCTGCAGGACTTGTGGGCGCGCCGTCGCCGCCGGCTCGAGCGCCGGGCGCTGGCCGACCTCGACCCCTACATCCGCGCCGACATCGGTCTCGATCCGCCCCGAATGCGCGCCGACGCCGAGCGTCCCGTCGCCCGCTCGCGAGCCGCCGCTGGCCGGCGCCCGCCGTGCCCGCTAGCCTGACCGCGTCGAGGCGAAGATGAAAACGGGGGCACGGTCGATGAGGACATGTCGGCGGGCGGGCGACTGAGGGCGCGCGCGGGCGCGCTGGTCGTCGCCCTGGTGGCCGTCGCGCTGGTGGC
>CAZCVH010000105.1:0-6726 GCA_964502115.1 uncultured Geminicoccaceae bacterium | reverse complement strand
CTCTTCCGATCTGTTGTCGGGCGGACGGCCGCGGCGGCGGGGTTGTGCCGCGCCGCGACAACGCCCTACACCGCCCGACGGTACCCGCGGCGCGCCGGTGCCGGCGCCGCCGCCACGGATCAACAGGGAGTTCCGTCGATGGTCGTCACCCGCCGCCTCCTCCTCGCCACGACGTTGGCGCTCGGTTTGCCGCTCGCTGCCCCGCAAGCCGAGCCGATGGTCGAGAGCATCCATTTCCTCATCCCGGGTGGTGCCGGCGGCGGTTGGGACGGCACGGCGCGCGGCACCGGTCAAGCCTTGGTTCGCTCCGGCCTGCTCGGTAACGCCTCCTACGAGAACATGTCGGGCGGCGGCGGCGGAAAAGCCATCGCGCATTTGATCGAGACCGCCGATCGTCAGGAGGATACCCTGATGGTCAATTCCACGCCGATCATCATCCGCTCGCTGCGGGGGAACTTCCCGCAGAGTTTCCGCGACCTCACCCCGATCGCCGGCACGATCGGCGACTACGCGGCCATGGTGGTGCGCCCGGACAGCCCGTTCGAGACGTGGCCGGACGTGTTGGCCGCATTCGAGCAAGACCCGCGCAGCGTCAAGATCGCGGGCGGCTCGGTCCGCGGCGGCATGGATCACCTGGTCGCCGCGCTGGCCTTCGCCGGCACCGGCGGCGATCCGTTGAGCGTGGCCTACGTGCCCTACGACGCCGGCGGCGATGCCCGCGCCGGCCTGCTTTCCGGCGAGACCGATCTGTTGTCGACCGGTCTCGGCGAAGTCCTCGACCAGCACAAGTCGGGTGATCTCCGCATTTTGGCGGTCAGCGCCGATGAGCGTCTCGACACGCTGCCCGACGTGCCCACCCTGAAAGAGCTGGGTTCCGACGTGACCTTCGTGAACTGGCGCGGTTTCTTCGGTGCTCCGGGCCTGGCGGAGGATCTCGCGGATCGCTACGCGTCGACGCTGGAAGCGATGTACGACACGCCCGAATGGGAAGAGGTGCGCGCACGCAACGGCTGGGTCGAGATCTTCACCCCGCGCGCGGAGTTCACCGCGTTCCTCGAGCAGCAGGAGGCCGAGGTCGCCGACATGTTCGAGCGGCTGGGCGTCGAGACCGTGCGCTGAGCCGGCGCCCGGCGCGACGGACGCAGAGGCGTGCGCATCGGCCGTGACCGCTTGAGCGGGCTCGTCTTTCTCGCGCTCTGCATCGCCTACGGGGTCGAGGCCCAGAGCATTCAGGTGTTCTGGGCCGATCCCGACGCCGCCTTGACGCCGAAGACCTTCCCGACGGCCCTGGCCTGGCTCGGCGGCCTCATCGCCTTTTTGATGGTGATCTCGCCGGAGAACCCCGAACCCGGCCATCCCTGGCCGCAGCTGAAGCGGTTCGATTGGCTGCGGGTGGCGGCGCTCTTGGGCTTGATGGTCCTCTACGGCCTGGCGCTGCAGCGCTTGGGCTTTCTCGTCGCCAGCACCGCCTTCCTCGTCGCCGGCTTTGTGCTCCTGGGCGAGCGGCGGTGGTGGATGATCGCGGCGGCGTCGCTGCCGGTGGTCGCCTTCTTTCAGTTCTCCCTGCACGGTGTGCTCGGGATCTACATCGCCGATCCCGTCCTCGAATGGCTGGGCGTGATCCGATGAGCGAAGGCATCCTCATCGGGCTCTCGACCGCGTTGCAGCCGCTCAACCTGTTGATGGTCTTCGTCGGCTGCTTCGCCGGCACCTTCATCGGCATGCTGCCGGGGCTCGGGCCGATCTCGGCGATCGCCTTGATGATCCCGATCACCTACGGCTTCGATCCGGCCGCCGGCATGATCTTGATGGCCGGCGTCTATTACGGCGCGGTCTTCGGCGGCTCGACCAGCTCGATCCTGATCAACGCGCCGGGCATCGCCGGCACGGTCGCCACCGCCTTCGACGGCTATCCGCTGGCGCAGCGCGGCGACGCCGGCAAGGCGCTCGCCATCGCGGCCTACGCCTCCTTCGCCGGCGGCACCATCGGCGCCATCCTGCTCCTGGCCGCCGCCCCGGCGCTCGCCGCGGTGGCGCTCAGCTTTCAGTCCGCCGACTACTTCGCGCTGATGGTGCTGGGGCTCACCGCCGTCTCCGCCTTCGCCGCCCGCGGCCAGTTCCTCAAGGCGATGATGATGGCGGTGGTGGGCCTCATGCTGGCGACCGTCGGCCAGGACGTGAGCTCGGACACCTACCGCTTCACCTTCGGCTCGATCGATCTGCTCGACGGCTTCAGCTTTCTGTTGCTCGCGATGGCGACCTTCGCACTGTCCGAGGCGCTGATGGTCGTCTTGAAGCGCCAGATGGTGGCGCCCGCGGCGCTCGCCGCCACCAAGGGGCACATGGGCTCGCTCGCGCTCAGCCGTGGCGAGGTCCGCGAGATGGTGCCGGCCATCTTGAGGGCGTCGCCCTTCGGCTTTCTGATCGGCGTGCTGCCCGGCGCCGGCGCCACCATCGCGTCGTTCCTCGCCTACGGCATGGAGCGCAACGTCGCCCGCGGCGAGGCCAAGGCGCGCTTCGGCAAGGGCTCGATCCGCGGGCTCGCCGCCCCCGAGACCGCCAACAACGCCGCCTCCACCGGCTCGTTCGTGCCGCTGTTGACCCTGGGCATCCCCGGCTCCGGCACCACCGCGGTCATGCTGGGCGCGCTTTTGTCCTTCGGCATCCAGCCGGGCCCGTCGCTCTTTCAAGAGCGCCCGGAGGTCTTCTGGTCGGTGATCGTCTCGATGTATCTCGGCAACGTCATCCTCTTGATCCTGAACCTGCCGCTGATTCCCTACATCGCCCGCCTCTTGACCCTGCCACGGCAGCTGCTGGTGCCGCTGATCCTCTTCTTCTCGCTGATCGGGGTGTATCTGGTCTCGTTCAACCCCTTCGACATCCAGGCGATGGTCGCCTTCGCCGCCTTCGCGGTGGTCTTGCGGCTGATGGACTACCCGATGGCGCCGTTGATCCTCGCCTTCGTCCTCGGCCGGCTGATGGAGGAGAACCTGCGCCGGGCGCTTTTGATCAACGACGGCTCGATCAGCTTTCTGTGGGAGCGCCCGATCTGTCTGGGCATCACCATCGTGACGCTCGTCGTCCTGGCGGTGCCGGTCTTCGACCGGTGGCGCGCCCGAGGCGTGGTCACCGCCGGTGAGGGCGGGTGAGGCGGCGCGCTCGGCGCATTGCGCTCAGTTCCAGTCGTGGGACCAGCCGCGGCGGTCGAGGGTGAGCGGCGCACCGGCCTCGTCCAACACGACGACGCCGCCGCCGCCGCCGCCGCCGTTGGCGGTGCGGCCGATGCGGGTGAGCGGCAGCGCCAGCGGGCGGGCGAGCCCGCCGATCTGCAGACGCCGGTCGACCGGCGCCGTGAACGCGAGCTCGTAGTCGTCGCCGCCGGTGAGCGCCTTGGTGCGCGCGTCGGGCGCGTCGCGGGCGGCGTCGGAGAGCGGGACGGCCTCGGCCTCGACGGTGATCGCCACCCCCGAACGCCGGGCGATGTGGCCGAGATCCTGGATCAGCCCGTCGGAGAGGTCCTGACAGGCGGTGGCGACGCCGCGCAAGCGCTCGCCGAGCGCGAGCCGGGGCTGCGGCAGCCGGTAGCGGTTCACGAGCGCCGCCGCGTCCCCCTCCGCCGGCGACCAGCCGCCCCGCAGCACGCCGAGCCCCAAAGCCGCGTCGCCGAGCGTGCCGGACACCCAGACGTCCTCGCCCGACCCGGCGCCGGCGCGGGTGAGCGCCGCGCCCGGCGGCACTCGGCCGAGGGCGGTGACCGAGAGTACCAGGGGACCGGGCGTCGCGACGGTGTCGCCGCCCAGAAGGCCGACGCCGTAGGTCGCCTGATCGGCGCGCAGGCCGGCGACCATGGCGTCGAGCCAGGCGTCCTCGATCCGCGCCGGGCGGACCAGCGCCACCAGGTAGTGCGTCGCGCGCGCGCCCATGGCGGCGAGGTCGGAGAGGTTCACGCGCAGCGCCTTCTGCGCGACCGTCGCCGGCGGATCGTCGGCCAGGAAGTGCACGCCCTCGACCAGCGCGTCCTTGACGACGACGAGATCGTCGCTGCCCGCCGGCAGCACCGCGCCGTCGTCGGTGAGGCCGAGGGCGGCGGGATCGGTCGCGAGCGGCGCGAACAGCTCGGCGATCAGGTCGAACTCGCCGCGCCCGGCCATCTCAGGCGCCGTTCGGCTCGGCCAGCTCGGCGAGCGCGGCGGGCGGGCGGCGCAACAGCGGGGCGGCGTGATCGAGGACGGCGTGGACGAAGCCCGGCTCGTTGCCCTCGAAGAAGCCGCGGGCGAGCTCGACATATTCGTCGATGATGGTGGCGATGTTCGTCTGCGGCCGCGCCGCCAACTCGAAGCCGCCCGCCCGCAGCATCGCCCGCAGCGTGTAGCCGCAGCGCGCCAGCGTCCAGCCGCCGGAGAGCTGGCGCGCGAGCGCGTCGTCGAGCTCGCCCCGGCGCGACACCGCGCCGAGCACCAGCTCGTGGAAGAGCTCGCGGTCGACCGCCCGGCTCTGCCGCCCGGTCTCCTCGCGCACGAACAGGTCGTCGAGGCGATGGCGCTCGAACTCGGCGACGACGTCGACGGCGTCCTTGCCGGTGATGTCGACCTCGTAGAGCGCCTGGATCGCCGCGTAACGGGCCGCGCGGCGGGGATCGAGCGTGTCGCGATCAGGCATCGGCGAGAAAGGTCTCCGCCAGTGCGACGAGAGCGAGCGCGGCGCGGGCGGCGTCGCCGCCCTTGTCCTTGCCGGTGGGATCGGCGCGCGCCAAGGCCTGGGCTTCGGTGTCGACGGTCAGGATGCCGTTACCGATCGGACAGCCGCGCTCCATGCCGAGCTGAACCAGCCCGCGCGCACTCTCGCCCGCGACGATGTCGTAGTGCGAGGTCTCGCCGCGGATGACGCAGCCCAGCGCGACGTAGCCGTCGAAGCGCTCGCTGGCGTCGGCGAGCGCGATGGCGGTGGGGATCTCGAGCGCGCCCGGCACCGTCACCGTCTCGTAGCTGGCGCCGCCACCCTCGAGCGCGGCGGTGGCGCCCGCCCGCAGCATGCCCTGGATATGGTCGTAGTAGCGGGCCTCCACGACCAGGAGATGCGGCCGGCCGTCGGTGGGCTCAGCGTCGTCCATGGTCGTTCGGTCCTTCCAGCTGGCGGGCGACGTAGCGGGCGAGCATGTCCACCTCGAGGTTGACGCGATCGCCCACGCCCCGCTCGGCGAGGGTGGTGTGTTCCCAGGTGTAGGGCACGATCATCAGCTCGAAGCGGTCGGCGTGGACCGCGTTGACGGTGAGCGAGATGCCGTCGACGGCGATCGAGCCCTTGGCCGCCACCATCGGCGCGAGTTCGCCCGGCAGCGCCACCGCCAGGCGCCAGCTGTCGCCGACCGGCTCCATCTCCACGAGCTCGGCCACCGCGTCGACATGGCCGAAGACGAAATGGCCGCCGAGCTCGTCGCCGAGCTTGAGCGAGGTCTCGAGGTTGAGCGCGGTGCCCGGGCACCAGTCGCCCAGCGTCGTGCGGGCCAGGGTCTCGGCCGAGGCCTCGACCAGATGGGCGCCCTCGGCCTTCTCGACGACGGTGAGGCACACCCCGCTGTGCGCCACCGACGCCCCCAGCGGCAGCGCGTCGTAGGCGAGCGAGCTCGCGATCCAGAGGCGGCGGTCGCAGGCGCCCTCGACGCGCCGGATGCGGCCCAGATGGGTGACGATGCCGGTGAACATGCGGCCCTAGTCGTTTCGGGTCCAAAGCTGCAGGCGGTCGGGCCCGCAGGCGAGATCGTCGATGTGGCGAAAGCGTGGCGCGTCGGCAAGGGTCTCGAGCCCGAAGCCGGCGATCGCGGCCAGCCCGTCGCCGCCGAGCACGCACCCGCCGGCGAAGAGGTGGAGCCGATCGACCAGGCCGCGCGCGGTCAAGGCGCCGGCGAGGCCGGCGCCGCCCTCGACCAGCACGCGGGTGATGCCTTCGCGGCCGAGGGCGCGCAGCCCCGCCGCGAGCTCGACGTGGCCGCCGCCGTCGGTGGCGAGCCGCAGCACCCGCACCCCGGCGCTTTCGAGCGCGTCCGTCGCGGCGTCCTCGGCGGTGAGCAGCCAGGTCGGGACCTCGTTCGCGGTGCGGGCGAGCGCCCGGGTCGGCGCCAGCGAGGCCCGCGCGTCGACCACCACGCGCACCGGCGAGCGCCCTTCCAGGCCGTCGAGCCGGCAGGTGAGCGCCGGGTCGTCGGCGGCGACGGTGCCGCTGCCGACCATGATGGCGTCGTGCTCGGCGCGCAGGCGATGGCCGACGGCGCGCGCCTCGGCGCTCGTGATCCACCGGCTCTCACCGCAGGCGGTGGCGATGCGGCCGTCGAGGCTGTGGGCGAGCTTGAGCGCCACCAGCGGGCGCCCCTCGCGGATGCGGGTGAAGAAGCCGGCGTTGAGCCACTCGGCGCGGGCGCGCAGGACGTTCTCGGTGACGGCGATGCCGGCGGCGCGGAGCTGGGCGTGGCCGGCGCCGGCGACCCGCGGGTCGGGGTCCTCGACGGCGGTGACGACGCGGGCGACGCCGGCCGCGATCAGCGCGTTCGTGCAGGGCGGGGTGCGGCCCCAGTGCACGCAGGGCTCGAGCGAGATGTAGGCGGTCGCCCCGCGCGCCGCCGTGCCGGCGCGGTCGAGCGCCTCGGTCTCGGCGTGTGGGCGCCCGCCGGGACCGAGGCGCTCAGATCGGAAGAGCACACGTCTGAACTCCAGTCACGTGAAACGATCTCGT
>CAZCVH010000104.1:0-6779 GCA_964502115.1 uncultured Geminicoccaceae bacterium | reverse complement strand
CTCCGATCCGCAGGTCATCTTCTTCGACGAGCCGACGACCGGCCTCGACCCGATCATGGCCGACGTCATCAACGAGCTCATCCGGCGGACCACCGCCGACCAGGGCGTCACCGCGCTCACCATCACCCACGACATGCAGAGCGTGCGCGCCATCGCCGACACCGTCGCCATGCTCTACGCCGGCCGCATCCACTGGCACGGCCCCGTCGACGCGATCGACGAGCCGGGCGACGCCCATGTCGAGCAGTTCGTCCAGGGCCACGCCGAGGGCCCGATCCACGTCGACGTCGCGGCCGAGTGAGCGCGTTGGCGCGCGCCAAGGTCCGCTACGCCTGCACCGCCTGCGGCGCCGCCGCCGCCAAATGGACGGGCCGCTGCGAGGCGTGCGGCGCCTGGAACAGCCTGGTCGAGGAGCGGGCGGTGGCCGTCGCCGGCCGCCCGCAGCCCGCCCAGACCAAGGGCGTGCGCTTCGAAGGCCTCGCGGGCGAGGGCGAGCCGCCGCCGCGCCACGTCGTCGGCATCGACGAGTTCGATCGGGTGCTCGGCGGCGGGCTGGTGCCGGGCTCGGCGATCCTCGTCGGCGGCGATCCGGGCATCGGCAAGTCGACGCTGATGCTGCAGGCCGCCGCCGCCGTCGCCCGCGCCGGCGAGGAGGCGGTCTACGTCTCGGGCGAGGAATCGATCGAGCAGATCCGCCTGCGCGCGCGCCGCCTCGGCCTCACCGACGCGCCCTTGCTCCTGGCGGCGGCGAGCGGGCTGGGCGAGATCCTGGCGAGCCTCGAGCGCCCGCCGGTGCCGCGGCTGGTGGTGATCGATTCCATTCAGACCGTCTTCCACGAGGCGCTCGACGCCGCGCCGGGCACCGTCGGCCAGCTCCGCGCCGTCGCCGACGAGCTGGTGCGCTGGGCCAAGCGCCGCGACGCCGCGCTCATCCTCGTCGGCCACGTCACCAAGGAGGGTCAGCTCGCGGGGCCGCGGGTGCTCGAGCACCTGGTCGACGCCGTGCTCTATTTCGAGGGCGAGGGCGGGCATCAGTTCCGCATCCTGCGCGCGGTCAAGAACCGCTTCGGCGCCGCCAACGAGATCGGCGTCTTCGAGATGCGCGACAGCGGGCTCGTGCCGGTCGCCAACCCGTCCGCCCTCTTTTTGCAGGCGCACGACGCCGAGCTGCCGGGCACCGCCGTCTTCGCCGGCCTCGAGGGCTCCAGGCCGGTGCTGTTGGAGATCCAGGCGCTGGTCGGCACCAGCGCCTACGGCACCGCCCGGCGCGCGGTGGTCGGCTGGGACGCCGGCCGGCTGGCGATGCTCTTGGCGGTGCTGGAGGCGCGCTGCGGCGTGGCGCTCGGCGGCCGCGACGTCTTCTTGAACGTCACCGGCGGCTTGCGGGTGGCGGAGCCGGGGGCCGACCTCGCCGTCGGCGCGGCGCTGCTGTCCTCGGTGGCCGGCCGGGCGATCCCGCGCGCTACGGTGATCTTCGGCGAAATCGGGCTCGGCGGTGAGCTGCGGCCGGTGGCGCAGAGCGAGCTGCGCCTGCGCGAGGCGGCCAAGCTGGGCTTCGCGCGATGCTGGCGACCGCGGCGGGGCGAGGACGACCTGGAGCCCGGCGCGCTCGCGCGGCTGGGCGATCTCGTGGCATGGTTCGGGCTGGAAGGCGGCGGCCCGGATGGCCGCGGGAGAGAGGCATGAGCGGGGTTCTGGACGCGATCGACGGTTTCCGCCTGGCGGGGCTGACCGCCCTCGACCTCTTCGTCCTCGTCGTCGTGGTGCTGTCGACGCTGCTGGCGCTGTTTCGCGGCATGTCGCGCGAGGCCTTGAACCTCGCCGCCTGGCTGGGGGCGGCCGCGGCGGCGTGGCTGGGATGGCCGCAGGTCGAACCGCTCTTGGAGCCGTACATCGCCGACGCCACCTTTCGGATGGTCGCCGCGATCGCGATCGCCTTCGTGGTCCCGCTGATCGTGCTGATCGTCATCGCCAACATCGTGGCGAGCCTGATCGAAAACAGCTTTCTCGCACCCGTCGACCGCGCCCTCGGCGTCGCCTTCGGAGCGCTGCGGGGGGCGGTGCTGGTGCTGGTGACCTATCTCGTCTTGATGTTCGTCTTTCCCCCGCCGTCGCAGCCGAGTTGGATCGACGAGGCGCTGACGCGCCCTTGGCTCGACCGCGGCCTGCGGCTGGCCCACTCCTGGGTGCCGGAGCTGCCCTTGCCGAGCGACGCGACGACGCCGACATCTGAAGCGGCACGCGCCGACGACGCGTGAGCCACGGGAGAACGTCCTTGGTCGATCAGGTTCCGTCGCAAACCGTGGGCGCGGACGACGACCGCCTGCGCGAGGAATGCGGCATCTTCGGCATCGCCGGCACGCGCGACGCCGCCGCCTTCACCGCGCTCGGCCTGCACGCGCTCCAGCACCGCGGCCAGGAGGCCGCCGGCATCGTCACGATGGCCGACGGCGCCTTCCACAGCCACAAGGCCCGCGGGCTCGTCGGCGACGGCTTCGCCGAGCCCGAGGTGATCGAGGCGTTGCCGGGGGATTCGGCCATCGGCCATGTCCGCTACGCCACGACCGGGGCCACGATGACCCGCAACATCCAGCCGCTGTTCGCCGAATTCGCCTTCGGCGGGCTGGCGCTGGCCCACAACGGCAACCTCACCAACGCCGAGGCGCTGCGCCACGAGCTGGTCGAGGCGGGCTCGCTCTTTCAGAGCACCACCGACACCGAGGTGCTGGTCCACCTCATCGCCCGCAGCCGCGGCCGCACCGTGCTCGAGCGCCTGGAGGAGAGCCTGGCCCGCCTCGAGGGCGCCTGGTCGCTGGTGGCGCTCACCGCCAAGAAGCTCATCGGCGTGCGCGATCCGCTGGGCGTGCGCCCGCTCGTGCTGGGCGATCTCGACGGCGCGCCGATCCTGGCGTCCGAGACCTGCGCGCTCGACATCCTCGGCGCCGCCTTCGTGCGCGACATCGAGCCGGGCGAGATCGTGATCGTCGAGAACGGCGAGGTCCGGAGCCGCAAGCCCTTCGCGCCGAAGCGCAAGCGCTTTTGCATCTTCGAGTACGTCTACTTCGCGCGCCCCGACAGCGTCGTCGACGGCAAGGGCGTCTACGACGCCCGCAAGGCCATCGGCCGCGAGCTCGCGGCGGAATCGCACCCCGGCGCCGACATCGTCGTGCCGGTGCCCGACAGCGGCGTGCCGTCGGCGATCGGCTACGCCGAAGCGGCGGGCCTGCCCTTCGATCTCGGCATCATCCGCAACCACTATGTCGGCCGCACCTTCATCGAGCCGACCGATCAGATCCGCCATCTCGGCGTGAAGCTCAAGCACAACGCCAATCGCGCGGTCCTGGAAGGCAAGCGGGTCGTGCTGGTCGACGACAGCATCGTGCGCGGCACGACCTCGATGAAGATCGTCCAGATGGTCCGCGCCGCCGGTGCGGCCGAGGTGCACATGCGGATCGCGAGCCCGCCCATCACGCATTCCTGCTTCTACGGCGTCGACACGCCCGAGCGCTCGAAGCTCCTGGCGGCGCAGCGCTCGGTCGCCGAGATCGGCGCGCACATCGGCGTCGACAGCCTCGCCTTCATCTCGATGGACGGGCTCTACCGCGCCGTCGGCGAGCGCGGCCGCGATCCGACCCGCCCGGCCTACTGCGACGCCTGCTTCACCGGGGCGTATCCGACCCCGCTCACCGACCATCCGAGCGAAGAGTCCCCCGAACGCCTGTTGGAGACCGCGACGCGATGACCGCCACCGCCGACCGCTACCGCTTCTCGCGCCTCGCCAACGGCGTGCGTGTCGTCTCGATCGACATGCCGCAGGTGGCGACCGCCTCGGTCGGCATCTGGGTCGACGTCGGCGCCCGCTACGAGCCGGTCGAGCTCAACGGCGTGGCGCACCTTTTGGAGCACATGGCGTTCAAGGGCACCGCGCGGCGCTCGGCCCAGGCCATCGCCGAGGAGATCGAGGACGTCGGCGGCCAGCTCAACGCCTACACCTCGCGCGAGCACACCGCCTTCTACGCCCGTGTGCTCGCCGACGACCTGCCGCTCGCCGTCGACCTGTTGGCCGACATCGTCCGCCACGCCCGCATCGAGCCCGAGGAGCTCGCCCGCGAGCGGACGGTGGTGTTGCAGGAGATCGGCCAGGTGCTCGACACCCCGGACGACTGGGTGTTCGACCTGTGGCAGGACACCGCCTATCCGAACCAGCCCCTCGGCCGCTCGATCCTGGGCCCGGCGGCCACCGTCGAGCGCCTCGGGCGCGACGAGGTGATGGGCTATCTGACGACGCACTACGCCCCGGAGCGCCTCGTCGTCGCCGCCGCCGGAAGGGTCGACCACGCCCGCCTCACCGCGCTGGCCGAGGCCCATCTGGGCGACCTCCGGCCGCGCCCGGCGCCGGCGATGCCGCGCGCGCACTACGGCGGCGGCCACAAGCTCGAGGCCGACGACGGCGAGCAGCTCCACCTCGTGCTCGGGGTCGAGGGGGTGCGCTACGACGACCCCGACTTCTACCCCGCGCAGGTGCTGGCGACGGCGCTGGGGGGCGGGATGTCGTCGCGGCTGTTTCAAGAGGTCCGCGAGCGCCGGGGACTGGCCTACAACGTCTTCGCCTTCGCCGCGAGCTATGTCGACACCGGGCTGTTCGGGATGTACGCCGCCGCCGCGCCGGAAGATGCCGCCGAGCTCGTGCGCGTGCTCGACGCCACCAGCCGCACGCTGGTGGAGGCACCGGCGGAGGCCGAGATCGCGCGCGCCCGCGCCCAGCTCAAGGCCAGCCTGTTGATGGGGCTGGAGAGCTCGACCGCGGTGTGCGAGGACCTCGCCCGCCAGCACCTGATCTTCGGCGACTACATGGCGCCGGAGGCGATCGCGGCGAAGATCGAGGCCGTCGACGCCGCGGCGGTGGCGCGGGTGGGCCGACGGCTCCTGGCCCGGCCGCGACCGAGCCTGTGCGCGCTCGGACCGCTCACGCCGGCGCTGGAGCACGCCGCCGGCGCCGCCTTGGCGGCCTGAGGGGCGTCCCCGGGCCGTCGCCGGCCGTCGACGGCCGGCGCGGGGTGCATTACATTTGTGGACAAGGGTGGGGCGTAGACCCCGCGGACGCGCCGGGAGGGCGCGAGCGTAGCGAGCACGGTCGAGGGCATGGCACAATCGTACTTCCAGTCGCTGTTCAATTCCATCGCCGACGGCGGGCGCGACCTGATCTCACGCAACGTCCGCAAGTCGGACCGCTCGGGCGCGGATCGGGTGGTCGAGCTCTGCCGCGCCCTGTTGACGTCCCGCGGCGAGGCCGCCGGCGCGGTCCTGGCGCGTGAGGCGCTCGAGGCCTACGCGGCGCTGGAGGAGGAGGAAAAGCCCAAGCTGTTCTATCGCCTGGTGGTCGAGTTCTGCCCGCCCGAGTCCGAGGTGATCAAGGCCGCCGACGCCTATCGCGCGGCGCCGACGCCGGCCAACCTGGCGGCGCTGGTCCGCGCCAGCGATCCGCCCCGCCGCGAGCTGCTGCGCCGGCTCAACATGGCGCCCGGCGGCACCACCGCGCTGGTGGCGATGCGCAAGGAGGTGCTGGCGCAGATGAAGGAGCGCGCGGAGCTCAAGGCGCTCGACGAGGACCTGCAGCACCTCTTCGTGTCATGGTTCAACCGTGGCTTTTTGGAGCTGCGCCGGATCGACTGGCACACCCCGGCGGTGGTGCTGGAGAAGCTGATCGCCTACGAGGCCGTCCACGAGATCGACGGCTGGGAGGACCTGCGCCGCCGGCTCGCCGCGGACCGGCGCTGTTTCGCCTTCTTCCACCCCGCGCTCCCGGACGAGCCGTTGATCTTCGTCCAGGTGGCGCTGGTGAAGGGCATGGCCGACCGGGTGCAGCCGCTCATCGCGCGCAACGCCGAGGTCAAGGATCCGCGCCAAGCCGACACCGCGGTCTTCTACTCGATCTCGAACTGCCAGTCGGGGCTGAAAGGGATCTCCTTCGGCAACTTCCTGATCAAGCAGGTGGCCGCCGAGCTCCAGGACGAGCTCCCCAACATCAAGACCTTCGTGACGCTGTCGCCGGTGCCGGGCTTTCGTAGCTGGCTCGACCAGGAGGCCACGCGCAACGCCGACGTCGCCCGGGTGCACGCCGCGGTGCAGGCCCTCGGCCTCGCCGACTGGCAGGACGAGAGCCGCGTCGCCCACCTCAAGGAGTCGCTCACCCAGCTCGGCGCCTGGTATCTCAGCCGCGCCAAGTCCGGCCAGCTGCCGCTCGATCCGGTGGCGCGCTTCCACCTCGGCAACGGTGCCCGGCTCGAGCGCGTCAACTGGCGCGGCGACGTCTCGGCCAAGGGCGTGCGCGGCGCCTGCACGCTGATGGTGAACTACCTCTACCGCCTCGATCAGGTGGAGCGGAACCACGAGACCTTCGTCAACGAGCGCAAGGTCGTCGCCTCGCGCGCCGTCGAGCAGCTCGCCAAGGCCTCGATCCCGGCCCGCAAGGAGGCCAAGGAAGCCAAGGAGGCGAAAAAGGCCGACAAGCCCGGCAAGGTCGACAAGGTCGACAAGGTCGACGAGCCCGAGAAAGGCGAACCGCAGCCCCGCGCCACCCCGGCCCACGCCGATTGACGCCGCCGGCACGCTTCGATAACCAACGGATCCCGCGCGGAGGGGTGGCCGAGTGGCTGAAGGCGACGGTTTGCTAAACCGTTAAGCGGGTAATCCCCGCTTCGTGGGTTCGAATCCCATCCCCTCCGCCAACGTTCCTATCATCCGACTCGTCGTGCGTGCGGACGGTCGCCGCGGGCGGG
>CAZCVH010000103.1:0-6791 GCA_964502115.1 uncultured Geminicoccaceae bacterium | reverse complement strand
ATCGTTTCACGTGACTGGAGTTCAGACGTGTGCTCTTCCGATCTGTCTCGACGGCCGGCGGGTGTGGGTGGGCTCGCCCAGGCTGGCGGCCGAGAGCGGCGTGCTCGCCGACGCGGTCCGGCGCCGCCTGGACGCGCTGGAGGCGGCGGGCGCGAGCGTGGCGGTGGTCTTCGACGCCTCGACCGTGCTCGGGCTCTTGGCGCTGCGCGACCGCCCGCGCCCGGACGCGGCGCGCGGGCTCCAGCGGCTGCGCCGGCTGGGGGTCGAGGCGGTGATGCTGACCGGCGACAACGCCCGCACCGCCGCGGCCGTCGCCGGCGAGCTCGGGGTCGAGCCGCGCGCCGGGCTGTTGCCGGAGGACAAGGTCGCGGCCGTGCGCGCGCTCGCCCGCACCGCGCCGGTGATGATGGTGGGCGACGGCATCAACGACGCCCCGGCGCTCGCCGCCGCCCAGGTCGGCGTCGCGATGGGGGCGGGCACCGACGTGGCGCTGGAGACGGCGGACGCGGCGTTGATGCGCGACCGTGTCGGCGACGTCGCCGCCACCATCCGGCTGGCGCGCGCGACGATGGCCAACATCCGCCAGAACGTCGCCATCGCCCTCGGTCTCAAGGGCCTCTTCCTGGTGACCACGGTCACCGGCGTCACCGGCCTGTGGCTCGCCATCCTCGCCGACACCGGCGCCACCGTCCTGGTCACCCTCAACGCCCTGCGCCTGTTGGGTTTTCGCCCCGACGCCGACGCCGACGCCGACGCCGACGCCGCCCCCGTGCCCGACCTCCGGCGCGCCGACGCGCCGGTGACCCCGGTCCCCGCCGCCGCGTCCGACGGCGATCGCGCGGGCCCTGCGAGCGTCGGATCACCGCGCGCGAGGTGACCTGGCCGGTGTCGATGTGAGCCCGGCCAAGGGCTCCACGCCCCCGGCCCCGCGGCGGCCGTCCGCGGCATTTGACGGCGCGCCCGCGCCGCTCTAACGCTCGCGCCCGGTTCCGCGGCGCGAAGGGGGGAGGGAGGACCATGATCGTCGTCGACTTTTTGAACACGTTTCTTTGGGGCTACGTGCTCGTCTACGGCCTGTTGGCCGTCGGCGTCTTCTTCACGCTCAGGCTCGGTTTCCTCCAGTTCCGCCATTTCGGCGAGATGTTCCGGGTCATCAAGAGCGCGCCGGCGACCGACATCGCCGGCATCACGCCGTTTCAGGCGCTGACGGTCAGCCTCGCCTCGCGCGTCGGCACCGGCAACCTCGCGGGCGTCGCGGTGGCGCTCTATCTCGGCGGAGCGGGCGCGATCTTCTGGATGTGGATCGTGGCCCTGGTCGGCATGGCCACGGCCTATTCGGAGAGCACCCTCGCCCAGCTCTACAAGGTCAAGAACCCGGAAGGTCAGTACCGCGGCGGCCCCGCCTTCTACATCTCCCGCGGCCTGAAGGCGAACTGGGCGGCGGCGCTCTTCTCCGTCGCGCTGATCCTCTCTTTCGGCCTCGTCTTCAACGCGGTGCAGTCGAACTCGATCGCCGAGGCCGTGGAAGGGGCGTTCGGCATCCCCAAGCTGGTGACCGGGATCGCGGTCGCGGCGGTCGCGGGTGTGGTCATCTTCGGCGGCATTCCGCAGATCGCGCGGGTGGCCTCCTACGTCGTGCCGATCATGGCGGTGGCCTACGTTCTCCTCGCGCTCGTCGTCCTCGCCCTCAACATCACCGCGGTGCCGGCGATGCTGGTGACCATCGTGCAGAGTGCGCTCGGTCTGGAAGCCGCCGCCGGCGGGGTCACCGGCGGGCTCGCGGCGGCGATGCTCAACGGCGTCAAGCGCGGGCTCTTCTCCAACGAGGCCGGCATGGGCTCGGCGCCCAACATCGCGGCCTGCGCGGTGCCGCAGCCGCACCACCCGTCCTCGCAGGGCTTCGTGCAGGCCCTCGGCGTCTTCATCGACACCATCGTCATCTGCACGGTGACCGCGCTGGTGATCCTGCTTTCGGGCGTCTACGAACCGGGGGTGGGGGCGACCGGCACCGAGCTCACCCAGGCCGCGCTCGAGGACCATGTCGGTGCCTTCGGCGGCTACTTCCTCGCGATCGCGATCCTCTTCTTCGCCTTCACCTCGATCATCGGCAACTACAGCTACGCCGAGAACGCGCTGGCCTATTGGGGGCTCGGCGGCAGAACGCCCTTGACCATCATGCGCGCGGCCGCGCTCGCGATGGTCGTCTGGGGCTCGCTGCAGACGGTGGGCACCGTCTTCGCCACCGCCGACGCCTCGATGGCGCTGATGGCCACGATCAATCTGGTCGCCATCGTCCTGCTGTCGGGGACCGTGGCGAAGCTCACGCGCGACTATTTCGAGCAGCGCCGCGCCGGCCGGGAGCCGACGTTCCACGGCCGCGACTACCCCGAGCTCGAAGAGGAGGTCGAGCACGACATCTGGTGGCGCCACGGGCGTTGAGCGAGGCCGACGGCCGGTGGCTCGGCCGCCGGCGGGAGGTGGGCGGCGGGCGTGTCCTCGAACTCGCGCGCGAAGGACGCTCCCGTCGGATGCGCGAACGCGCCGGGTCACGCCCGGGCGAGGGTCACCTGGACGTCGCTGGGGCGGGCGCAGAAGGGCGCGGAGGTGACCAGCACGCCCGCGCCGGCGCGGGCGTAGTCGGCGGCGTTGGTCTCGTCGATGCCGCCGGCGGCGGCGATGACCACGGCGGGTGCCACCGCGCGCACGGCGGCGGCCGCCTCGGCCACCGCCGCGGCCGACAGCTTTTCCAACTGCAGCACGTCGGCGCCGGCCCGCGCCAGGGTGACCGCGTCGGCGACGTCGTCGGTCTCGACCACGATCTTGCGCTCCGGCGCCCGGGTCTTGAGCGCCGCCAACCAGGCCGCGGGCTCGCTGTCCAGAAAGGCGCGGTGCTCGGGAAAGACCAGCACGGTCTCCGAAAGGCCGAGACGGTGCATCACGGCGCCGCCGGCGCGCACCGCGTCGACGCTGAACGCCTTGGCGCCGGGCACGCTCTTGCGGGTGCAGGCCACGACCGCCTGCGGCCCCGCGGCGTCGACGAGGCGGCGCGCGCGCGTCGCGATCCCGCAGGCGTATTCGACCAGCGTCTGGGCCGGCTTCCAGGCGCGGTGCAGCGCGCCGGCGGGGCCGTCGGCGACCAGGAACGTCTCGCCCGCGGCGAGCGGCGTACCGTGCGCCCGCACCGCCCGTGGGCGCGCGCCGGCCCGGCGCAGCAAGGCGGCCGCCTCCGCCGCCCCGGACAGCACCATGGCGTCCCGCGCGGCGAAGGTGATCCGCCCGGCGACGTCGGCGATGGCGAGCAGTGCCGTGGTCAGGTCGCCGTAGGGCGCGTCCTCGTCGAGCCACGTCTCGACTCGCGCCGCCATCGGCCCGGCAGGATCGTCCAACACTACTTGCCGACGATGACGTCGGACGATTTGAACACCGCGGTCACCTTGTCGCCGACGGCGAGCGCCAGATCATCCGCGGCGGCACAGGTGGTCTTGGAGGTGATGACGGTGCCGTTACCGATGTCGATTTGGATGCGAGCCGAGATCGGGCCGCGATCGACGGCGGTGACCGTGCCTTGCAATTGATTGCGCGCGCTGAGTTTCATGGCGGCGTCTCTCCCTAGAGCGTGGTTTTGACTATTGTGCAGCGCAGCATAGGTTGTCAAGAGCGTAATATGCGGGCAGACATAGCGGGTCGATCGATAGGGGGGTCACCGTCATGCGCCGCCGCCGAAGCATCGTCTTTGTGGCCGCCGTCGCCGCCGTCGCCGCCGTCATCGCCGCCGGGCCCCGAGCCACCGCCCGCGAGCCGGTGACGGTGTTCGCCGCCGCCAGCCTCACCGACGCGGTGGAGCGCATCGCGGAGCTCTACGAGGCCGAGACGGGTGAGGCCGTTCGGCTCTCCTTCGCGGCGAGCTCCACCCTCGCCCGGCAGATCACCGCGGGCGCGCCGGCGCAGATCTACCTCTCCGCCAACGAGCGCTGGATGGACCATGTCGCCGAGGCCGGTCTGCTCGAGCCGGCGACGCGCGTGAGCGCGCTGGGCAACCGTCTGGTGCTGATCGCGCCGGCCGACGGCGAGCTCGATTCCGTCACCGTCGACGCCGAGCTCGACCTGAGGGCGCTGGTGGACGACGGCGCCCGCATCGCGATGGCCGATCCCGACCACACCCCGGTCGGTCTCTACGCCAAGGAGGCGTTGCGGACACTCGGGCTGTGGGCGGAGGCGGCGCCGCGCCTCGCCCGCACCGCGGAGGTGCGGGCCGCGGTCGCGCTGGTCGCGAGCGGCGAGGCGCCGTTGGGCGTCGTCTACGCCACCGACGCCGCGGTCACCCCGGCCGTCGAGGTCGTCGGCCGGATCCCGGCGGAGACCCACAGCCCGATCCGCTATCCCTTCGCCATCCTCGAAGGGGCGGCCACGCCGGCGGTCGAGGCGTTCTTCGCCTTCCTGCGCGGGCCGGAGGCGACCGCCGTCTTCGAGGATGCCGGGTTCTCGGTGCGATGAGCGCGACCGCGAAAGGGCCGCCGGCGTGTTGAGCGAGGCCGAGTGGCAGGCGCTCGTGCTCAGCTTTCGGATCGCGAGCGTCGGCGTCGTCGTCGCGCTGCCGTTCGCGGTGGCGATCGCCTACGTGCTGGCGCGGGTGCGCGTGCCGGCGAAGACGCTGCTCGACGGCGTCGTGCATCTGCCGCTGGTGCTGCCGCCGGTGGTGATCGGCTATCTGCTCTTGATCACCTTCGGCACCAAGGCGCCGCTCGGCGGCTGGCTGTTGGAGACCTTCGGTATCCGGCTGGTCTTCGACTGGAAGGGGGCGGCGCTGGCGGTGGCGGTGGTGACCTTCCCCTTCACCGTCCGCGCGGTGCGGCTCTCGCTGGAAGCCGCCGATCCGGAGCTGGAAGCGGCGGCCCGCACGCTCGGCGCCGGCCCCCTCGACGTCTTTTGGACCATCACGCTGCCGCAGGCGCTGCCGGGCGTGATCGCCGGCGCGATCACCGCCTTCGCCGCCGGCCTCGGGGAGTTCGGCGCGATCATCACCTTCGTCTCCAACGTGCCGGGCGAGACCCGCACGCTGCCGCTCGCGATCTTCACCGCCATCCAGACGCCCGGCGGCGAGGCGCAGGCGCTCCGGCTCGCCCTCCTCTCGATCACCCTCGCCCTCGCCGGCCTCGCCCTCGCCGAACTGGCGGCGCGGCGGATCCGGCGCGGGCGCGGCGGCTGAGCCGGCGATGGCGCTCGACGTCGCGATCGAGAAACGCCTCGGCGCGTTCACGCTCGACGTCGCCTTCGCCGGCGAGCGCCGGGGTGTGACCGCGCTTTTCGGCGCCTCCGGCTCGGGCAAGAGCGCGACGGTGCGCATGCTCGCCGGGATGAGCCGGCCCGACCGCGGCCATATCCGCGTCGACGGCGAGACCTTCTTCGATCGCGCCGCCGGCATCGATCTGCCGCCGGAACGGCGCCGGGTCGGCTACGTCTTCCAGGACGCCAAGCTGTTTCCGCACATGAGCGTGCGGCGCAATCTCGACTACGGCTTCAAGCGGGCGCCGCGCGGCGAACGGCGCATCGAGCTCGACGAGGTGGTGGGTCTGCTCGGTATCGACGGTCTGCTCGAGCGCCGCCCGCACGCGCTCTCCGGCGGCGAGCGGCAGCGGGTGGCGCTCGGCCGCGCGCTGTTGGCGCAGCCGCGCATCGTGCTGCTGGACGAGCCGCTGGCCGCGCTCGACGCCGCCCGCAAGGCCGAGATCCTGCCCTTCGTCGAGCGCCTGCGCGACGAGCTCGGCTTGGCGATGCTCTATGTCAGCCACAGCCTCGACGAGGTGGTGCGCCTCGCCGACGACCTCGTCGTCCTCGACGGCGGTCGCGTGCGCGCCGCCGGGCCCCTGGTCGCGACGATGAGCCGTCCCGAACTGCGCGGCATCGTCGGCGCGGTCGATTTCGGCGCCGTCTTGGAGGCCGCCGTGGTCGTCCACGACGACCGCTACGCCCTCACCGTGCTGGAGACCCCGGGCGGGCATCTGCGGGTGCCGCGGCTCGACGCCCCGCCCGGGCGCCGCGTGCGGGTGCGCATCCGCGCCGTCGACGCCGCCCTCGCGCTCGATCCGCCGCTGCGCGCGAGCGTCGTCAACGTGCTCCAGGGCACGATCACGGAGGTGACGCCGGAGGAGGGCCCCGGTGCGACGGCGCGGGTCGATCTCGGCGGTGCGGAGCTGGTGGCGGCGATCACCCGGCTGTCGGCGGAGCGCCTGGGCCTCGCCGCGGGCGTGCCGGTCTACGTCATGATCAAGGCGGTGGCGCTCGACCGCGAGCCGCCGTCGCGCCCGCGGCGTAGGCTCCCGGACCGCGCTTGACGGGGGCGACGAATTCGGAAACCACGGCGCAGCCGAGGGAGGCGGCAGCCGATGGCCGAACTGTTCTTGCGGATCGATCTCGGCGCCGAGCGCATGCTGGGGCCGGGTAAAGTCCGACTGCTGGAGATGATCGACGAGGTCGGCTCGATCTCGGCGGCGGGACGCGCGCTCGGCATGTCCTACCGCCGCGCCTGGGTGCTCGTCGACGAGACCAACCGCTGCTTCAGCGCGCCGGTCGTCGAGGCCCACCCCGGCGGCAGAGCGGGCGGCGGCGCCGAGCTCACCACCTTCGGCCGCGAGGTGGTGGGGCACTACCGCGCGATCGAGCGGCGCGCCGCGGCCGCCGCCGCCGCCGACCTCGAAGCGCTCCAGAGCGCCGCCGCCGAACCTACGGGCGCCGCGACCGCGGAGCCCAGATCGGAAGAGCACACGTCTGAACTCCAGTCACGTGAAACGATC
>CAZCVH010000102.1:0-6827 GCA_964502115.1 uncultured Geminicoccaceae bacterium | reverse complement strand
CCTCGCCCGGGTGGCCAGCGGCGCCGCGACGACCCTGGGCGGCGTGCGCGAGGAGGTCGAGAACCGCGTGCGCGAGCGCATGGAGCGCGTCGCCGCGGATCTGGAGCTCGTGACCCGCGAGGAGCACGAGGCGGTGCGCGCCATGGCCCAGAAGGCCCGCGAGGAGCAGGAGGAGCTCGCCGAGCGCGTCGAGAAGCTGGAAGCGCGGCTGGCGGCGCTGGAGGCGGCGTCGGCGCCCGCCAAGACCGGCGCGACCCGCAAGGGCAAGAGCGGCGGCAAGGCCGCGAGCGACGGCGGTGCCGGCCAAGCGGAGGACGACACCGACGGCGGCGGCGACGGCGACGGCTGAGCATCGCCGGCCGGGCCGGTTGCACCCCGCGTGACGCCCTGGCACGCTTCGTGCCGGTGGCGTGCCGTCCGTCGACCTTCCCCGCGTCGACCTTCCCCGAGGAGAGCATGTCCTCGCTTCGAACCGAGATCTCCGACAGCGCGGTCAACCCGCTCGACGTCGTCGAGCAGATCGCCATCGCCAACGACTGGGCCTACGAGCGCCAAGGCGAGGACGAGCTCGCCGCCGAGCTCGGCGCCCAGTGGTGCAACTATCGGCTGTGGTTCAGCTGGCACGCCGACATGGGCGTGCTGCATCTCGCCTGTGCGCTCGACATCAAGGTCCCGGCGAAGAAGCGGAGCGGACTCTACCAGCTGTTGGCGCTCGCCAACGAAAAGCTGTGGCTCGGTCATTTCGACTTCTGGTCGGAGGAAGGCGTCCCGGTCTTTCGCCACGCCACCCTGGTGCGCGACGGCGGCGCCCTCGGCCTCGAGCTCCTGGAGGACCTGACCGAGATCGCGCTCGGCGAGTGCGAACGCTTCTACCCGGCGTTCCAGTTTCATCTGTGGGGCGGCAAGCCGGCGCAGGAGGCGCTCACCGCGGCGCTGCTCGAGACCGAAGGCGAGGCATGACCGCCGCCCTCACCGGCCCCTTGTGGCTCGTCGGCGGCGGCAAAATGGGCTCGGCGCTGGCCCAGGGCTGGCTCGCGGCGGGCCTGCCGGCCGCGGCACTCACGGTGGTGGAGCCCGCGCCGGCGCAGCGCGACGCCTGGGCGGCCGAAGGCGCGGCGACCTGCGGCGGGGTCGACGAGCTGGCGGCCGCCGACCGTCCCGCGGAGGTGCCCCGCGCCCTCGTCCTCGCGGTCAAGCCGCAGCAGATGGACGAGGTCCTCGCCGCCTTGCAGGGGCGGGTGCCGCCGACGACGGCGGTGGTCTCGATCGCCGCCGGGGTGCCGATCGCCACCTTCGCGCGGGCGCTGGGGGCGGAGCGCCCGATCGTGCGGGCGATGCCCAACACGCCGGCCGCTGTCGGCCGCGGCATCAGCGCGCTGGTCGCCAACGCCGCCGCCGACACCGAGGCGCGCGCCCTCGCCACCAGCTTGATGACCGCGGTGGGCGAGACGGTGTGGCTCGCGGACGAGGACCAGATGCACGCCGTGACGGCGCTGTCGGGCGGCGGGCCGGCCTACGTCTTCTGGCTGATCGAGACGATGGCGGCGGCCGGCGTGGCGCAGGGCCTCGACGCCGAGGTGGCGGCGCGGCTCGCGCTCGCCACGGTCGCCGGCGCCGGCGAGCTCGCCCGGCGCGGTGACGAGCCCGTCGACGCGCTCCGGCGCAACGTGACGAGCCCCGGCGGCACGACCGCCGAGGCGTTGGCGGTGCTGATGGCCGACGACGGCTTCGCACCGTTGATGGACCGCGCGTTGCGGGCGGCGGCGACGCGCTCGCGCGTGCTCGCCGGCGAGGATGTGGCGACATGAGCCAAAGCGAGGAACACGCCCCGGTCGACCTGCTGGAAGCCGCGCTCGGGCTGGTCGAGCGCGACGGCTGGCAGGCCTACGGGCCGTTACGGCTGGCACGGGAGACCGGGGCCGGCCTCGCCGAGATCGTCACCCAGCTCGGGGACCGGGCCGAGATCCTGGCGGCGATGGGCCGGCGCGCCGACATGACGATGCTCGACGTCGCGGTCGAGGATCTGGCCGACATGTCGCCCAAGGAGCGCGTGTTCGAGCTGATGATGCGCCGCTTCGAGAGCCTCGGACCGGCGCGGCCGGCGCTCAGGCGGCTACGGCGCGAGGCGGCGCCGGAGGTCTGGCTCGAGGGGTTGGGCAACCTGCGCCGGGCCGTGAAGCTGATCGTCGAGGCCGCCGACCTCGCCGGCCACGGCCCGCGCCGCGCCGTCGTCGCGGCCGCGTTGGCGAGCGCCTATCTCCGCACCGGCCGGATCTGGCTCGACGACGACAGCGAAGACCTCGCCCGCACCCTCGCCGAGCTCGACCGACAGCTCGACCGCATCGGGGGCGTTCTTAGGTCGCAGCGGGGTGGAAACCGGGCAGCGGAGAGTTGACGGCGGCGCCGCCGCGGGCGTATATCCGGTTTATGTTGCATTGCAGCATAACCCTTGCAGCGTGATGTGTCGCCGAGCGCCGGCGCGCGGTTGCGCCGGATGCGGCACGGGAGGACGAGATGGCCAGCGACAACCCCTTCCAGAGCCCCGATTTCGCCAAGCTCTTCGAGCGCATGAGCATGCCGGGCATGGACATGAGCGCCCTGATGGCGCTCCAGCAAAAGAACATGGAAGCCCTTCAGCTCGCCAACAAGACGATGCTGGACGGCTTTCAGACCGTGATGAAGCGCGAGCTCGAGATCGTTCAGGGCAGCGTCGACGAGGCGATGAAGTCCCTGCAGGACCTGATGAAGGAAACCGATCCGAAGGCTCACACGCAGATGCGCTTCGACGTCGCCAAGGAAACGCTCGAGAAGGCGATGGGCAACCTTAAGGAAATCTCCGAGGTGGCGCAGAAGTCGAACGAGGAAGCCTTCAGCATCCTGAACAAGCGGGCGATGGAGAGCTTCGACGAGGTGAAGGATACGCTCAACAAGATGAACAACAGCGGCGGCAAGGGCTGACGCGGGCGGCGGCACTCAGGGCGACGCCGGCGCGCCGGCGAGTTCCAGCGTGACCTCGCGTCGCGCGGACATGCCCTCGCGATGCCAGGTCACGACGGCGGCGTAGCGTCCGGTCGGCCAGCCGCCCTCCGGGCGGCGCGCCCCGGCGTAGTAGCTGCCGCGGGCGTGACCGCGCTCGAGCGTGGTGCGGTGGTCGACGATCAGCGCGCCGTCGGGGCCGCGCAGGCGAAAGCTCAGCACATCGCCGGCGCGCGTGCCGTAACCCTGTAGCCATACGACCAGCGCCGGCGCCGTCGGCGGCAGATGCGCTTCGCGGTGCCAGCCGCGCAAGAGGTCGGCGTCCTCCGGCGGCGCCGGCGCCACGCCGACACCGACCAGCGGCAAGGCGACGTAGTCGGGGTCGTTCGCGAACAGCGGGTCGACCGCGCCGCAGTCCGCGCCGTCGGCGACCGCGGCGCCGTCCATGGCGTCGATCAGCCGGCCGTCGTGCTCGAAGCCGATATGCAGGTGCGGAAAGCTGGTCTCGCCCGAGAGGCCGACCCGACCGAGGAGATCGCCCGCCGCGACCCGGTCGCCCGGGCGTACGGCGATGCTGCCGCGGCGTAGATGGCAGAGCTGGCTGACCCAGCCCTCGCCGTGGTCCAGCCGCACGCCGTTGCCGCAGTCGCGTCCGTCCAGCGCCGGCGCCGCCGCCGCCGCGCTGGAGATGTCGGGCATGCCGTCGCGGGCACCGACGACGCGGCCGGCGGCCGGGGCCACGACCGCGACGCCGCGGGCGAGCGCCGAAAGGTCCGCGAGCGCGATGTCGGTGCCGCGATGGCCGTCGCCGCCGAGGCTACCGCAGGCGACGTCGCGCACGCCCGGGCCGGGGTCGCGGTCGACGTGGCGCACGATCCAGCAATCTTCGCCGTGGGTGCAGTCCACCGGCCAGACGAAGGGCGGCGCGGCGCTCAGCGCCACGGGCGCGAGCACCACGGCCGCAGCCAGGGCCGCCGCCAGGGCCGCGACGCGGCGAACGCAGACCGATCCACCCATGCGATCTCTCCCCGCCGCGGAGGTGACGACGACGTCCTACGCCGTCGACCGGGGCCGCCGCCATCCCTCTCGGCCCTCACCGCCGCGCGACGGCCCGGACGCGGATCGGGTCGAGGGCGGGGTGCGCCGCTCGACCACGGCGACGCCGGCCTCGCACCGAGCGTAGTCGGCGGCAAAACCCGGCGGCAGGACCCGGCGGCAAGACCCGGTCGACCGGCGGCGCGGTGACGCTCGGCGCGCCCTTCGCCTCCCCTCGTGACGCCGGGGGACGGATCGTCGTCCCGGGCGAAACCGCCGTTGCGAGACCGCTCGGCCCGACATCTCAAGTCGACATCGCCTTGGCGCGGCGGCGCGTCACCGAGGAGGGGATGGCGAGGCTCTCGCGGTACTTGGCGACGGTGCGCCGCGCCAGCGCCATGCCCTTGTCCTTCAAGACCTTCACGATCTGGTCGTCGGACAGCACGCTGTCGGCGGTCTCGCGGTCGACCAGCGCCTTGATCTCCTGGCGGATGGCCTCGGCGGCGTGGGCCTCGCCACCGTCCTCACCGCCGACGGCGTTGGAGAAGAAGTACTTGAACGGCACCACCCCGGAGGGCGTCGCCACCAGCTTGCCGGCGGTGGCGCGGCTGACCGTGCTCTCGTGCAGCCCCGTGCCCTCGGCGACCTGGCGCAGCACCATCGGCTTGAGCGCGCTGACGCCGGATTCCAAAAACGCCTTTTGCTCCTCGACGACGTGCTCGGCGACCTTGAGGATGGTGCGCGCGCGCTGATCGAGCGCCTTGACCAGCCAGTTGGCCGCCTGGAAGCGCTCGGCGAAGTACTGCCGCACGCTCGGATCGAGGCCCGGACCGGCGACCTGGGTGTAGTAGTCGACGTCGACGAGCACGCGCGGCAGCGTCGCGTTGTTGAGTTCGACCCGCCAGCCGCCGCGGTGCGGGCTCACCCACAGGTCCGGCACGGCGCCGGCCTCCGGTGGCGGCGCGAAGGCCAGCCCCGGGCGCGGGTCGAGGGCGCGGAGCTCGTGGATCATGTCCGCGAGGTCCTCCTCGTCGACGCCGCACAGCCGCACCAGGCTCTTGCGGTCGCCCTTGGCGAGGCGGTCGAGATGGGCCAGCAAGCGCTCCATCGCGGGATCGAGCCGGTCGCGCTCGCGCAGCTGCAGCGCCAGGCATTCGGCGAGGTCGCGCGCCCCGACCCCGGTGGGATCGAAGCGCTGGAGCTCTACCAGCACCGCTTCGACGTCCGTCCCCTCGACGCCGAGCCGCGCCGCCGTCTCGGCAAGGTCGGCGCGGCAGTAGCCGGCCTCGTCCACCGCCTCGATCAGATGAAAGCCGATCACGCGGGCGATCGGATCGCGCAGGGCGACGTGGAGCTGTTCGACCAGATGGTCGTGCAGGCTCTTGGGCTCGGCGAAGCGCTGCTCGAGGTCGGGAAGCTCGTCGTCGAAGCCGGCCTGGCGGCCGCCGCCGACCTGGACCATCTGATCGCTGGCGGCGGGACCCTCGGGCTGGTGCCAGCCGCCGTCCCAACGCTCGTCGAGCGGCGCCTCGCCGCCGCCGACCGCGGTCTCGACGCCGTCGGCGCCGGCGTCGGCGCCGCGGTCGCCGTCGAGAAAGGGGTTCTCGGCGAGCTCCTGCTCGACATAGCCGCCGACCTCCAGGTTGGTCATCTGGAGGAGCTTGATCGCCTGCTGCAGCTGGGGCGTCATCACCAGCTGCTGGCTCTGTTTGACGTCGAGGCGGAGACCGAGGCTCATGGCCGTGGTTTACACTTGAAAGCCTTCGCCGAGATAAACGCGCCGCACGTCGGCGTCGCGGACGATCTCCGCCGGTGAGCCCTCCTTCAAGACCTGGCCGTCGTGCAGGATGTAGGCGCGGTCGCTGATCCCGAGCGTGTCGCGGACGTTGTGGTCGGTGATCAACACCCCGATGCCGCGATCCTTGAGATGCGCCACCAGCCCGCGGATCTCCGCGACGTTGATCGGATCGATGCCGGCGAGCGGCTCGTCCAGCAGCATGAAGCGCGGCCTGGCCGCCAGCGCCCGGGCGATCTCGACGCGCCGGCGCTCGCCGCCGGAGAGCGAGGTCGCCGCGGCGCGCCGCAGATGGCTGAGCGAGAACTCCGAGAGCAGCCGCTCGAGCGCCGCCTCGCGCTCGGCGGCGTCGCTCTCGGTCACCTCCAGCACCGCGCGCAGGTTGCGCTCGACGTCGAGGCCGCGAAAGATCGAGGCCTCCTGGGGCAGATAGCCGACGCCGCGCCGAGCGCGCCGGTACATCGGCAAGCGGGTGACGTCGACGCCCTCGAGCTCGACGCTGCCGCGGTCGGCCCGGATCAGCCCCATCATGACGTAAAAACAGGTCGTCTTGCCGGCCCCGTTGGGGCCGAGCAGCCCGACGGCCTCGCCGGGGGCGACGTGCAGGCTGACGTCGCGCAACACCTGGCGGCCGCGAAAGCTCTTGCCGAGATGGTGCGCGGCGAAGGCGTCGGCACCGGGGCTCGGCTCCGGCGTCGGGCGGAGCGGCAGGACGCGGGCGGTGCTGGCGGCGCTCATCGGGCGTCCTCCGCCGGCGCGAAGCGGGCGCGCACGCGGCCGTCCTCGCCGGCGGCCCGCAGCCGCGACACGCCGGTCGCGAGGTCGATCTCGAGCCGGTTGCCGCGCAGCACGTTGTCGTCGCGGGTGAGCACGACGTCACCGGTGAGCGTGATCGTCTGCGCTGCGACGTCGTAGATGCCTTCGGCGCCACGGGCGATCTCGCGCGGCGAGCTCACCACCACGTCGCCGCGGGCGACCACGCGCCGGATCTCTCCCAAGCCCGGCCCGCCGGCGTCGCCGC
>CAZCVH010000101.1:0-6882 GCA_964502115.1 uncultured Geminicoccaceae bacterium | reverse complement strand
CGAGGCCGAAAAGGCGTGGCGGGCCAAGGCGCAGCAGACCGTCGACGACGCCGACACGCGCTATTTCGTGGTCCACCTGCACCGCCTGCTCGACCCCTCGACGGACGTCGCCGAGGGCTGAGGCACAAGGGACCGCTCAGCCGTCCTGCCGCCGCCGCTGCACGCGGCGCCACTCGCGGACGTTGGCGTTGTGCTCGGCGAGGGTGCGCGCGAAGGCGTGCCCGCCCGAGCCGTCGGCGACGAAGTAGAGGTAGTCGGTCTCGGCGGGGTCGAGCGCGGCGCGGATCGCGGCGCGGCCGGGGTTGGCGATCGGCCCCGGCGGCAGGCCGGCGTGGAGATAGGTGTTGTAGGGGTCGTCGAGGTCGAGGTCGCGCGTGTAGAGCGGGCGGTCGAGATCGCGCTCGCCGTCGGTCAGGGCGTAGATCACGGTCGGGTCGGTCTGCAGTCGCATGCCGCGCTCGAGCCGGTTGACGAAGACGCCCGCCACCAACGCGCGCTCGGCGGCGACACCGGTCTCCTTCTCGACGATCGAGGCCAGCGTCAACGCCTCCTCGGGGCCGTCGAGCGGCAGATCCGGGGCGCGTTCCGCCCAGGCCGCGGCGAGTTCCGCGTCCATCGCCGCGCGCATGCGCCGGACCACCTCGGCGCGGGTCTCGCCGCGTTGGACGAAATAGGTGTCGGGAAGGAGCCGGCCTTCGCGCGGCCGCTCGGGCAGCTCGCCGGTGAGTTCGTCGGCCGCGGCGAGGGCCTCGAAGGTCTGCGCCACGGTCCAGCCCTCGACCACGGTGAAGCGGTACTGCACGACCTCGTGGCCGCGCAGCATGCGCACGACTTCGGCCGGGCTGACGCCGGCGGGAAAGGCGTACTCGCCGGCGGTGAGCGCGCGCCCGGCGCCGACGAGCCGAACATAGAGCCCGAACAATCGAGGATCGCGGACGACGCCGGCGTCCGCCAGTTCGGTGGCGATGGCGCCGACGCCCGCTCCGCGGGCGATGACGACCGAGGTGTCGGCGGCGGCCGGTCCCGGCGCCGTCGCCCGCTCCACGACCGCCGCGGCGAGGACCGCGAGCACGAGCCCGCCGCCGAGCGCGAGCGCGAGAACGGCGCGCGCGAGGCGACGCAGCATCGACGATCAGACCTCCGCGCGGGTGAAGATCAGGCTCGAGTTGGTGCCGCCGAAGCCGAAGGCGTTGGAGAGCGCGGCGCGGACCTCGCGACGCTTGGCCTCGTGGGGGACGAGGTCGAGGTCGCACCCCTGCGACGGCGCGTCGAGGTTGCGCGTCGGCGGCAGCACGCCGTCTTTGAGCGCCAAGATGGTGTAGATCGCCTCCACCGCGCCGGCCGCGCCCAGGAGATGGCCGATCGCCGATTTGGTCGACGACATCGACAGCCGATAGGCGTGCTCGCCGAACAGCCGCTTGACCGCGCCGAGTTCGATCTCGTCGCCCAACGGCGTCGAGGTCCCGTGGGCGTTGACGTAGTCGATGTCGCCGAGCCCGAGGCGAGCGCTGGCGAGGGCCGCGCGCATCGCCCTAAAGCCGCCGTCGCCGTCGGGCGCCGGCGCGGTGATGTGGTAGCCGTCACCGGACATGCCGTAGCCCGCCAGCTCGGCGTAGATCGTGGCGCCGCGGGCGAGCGCGCGCTCGCGATCCTCCAGGATCACGACGCCCGCGCCCTCGGCGATGGTGAAGCCGTCACGGTCCTTGTCCCACGGCCGCGACGCCTTCTCGGGCGTGTCGTTGAAATGGTGGGTGAGCGCCCGCGACGCCGCGAAACCCGCCACCGCCAGCCGGCACAGCGCGGCCTCGGCGCCGCCCGCGACCATGACGTCGGCGTCGCCGAGCGCGATGAGCCGGCCGGCGTCGCCGATGGCGTGGGCGCCGGTGGCGCAGGCGGTCACGGCCGAGTGGTTGGGCCCCTTGAAGCCGTGACGGATGGAGATGTTGCCGGAGGCGAGGTTGATCAGCGCGGAGGGGATGAAGAACGGGCTGACCCGCCGCGGCCCCTTGTCGTGCAGGGTGATCGAGGTGTCGTAGATCTCCGGCAAGCCGCCGATGCCGGAGCCCACCTGCACGCCGATGCGCTCGCGCACCTCGTCGGGCAGCTCGCCGTCGAGCCCGGCGTCGCGCACCGCCTGCGCCGCCGCGGCGACGGCGTAGAGGATGAACGCCGAGATCTTGCGCTGCTCTTTGGGCGCGAGATAGCGATCGGGGTCGAAACCGTCCGCCGCGTCCTTGGCCGGCACCATCCCGGCGACCCGCGACGGCAGATCGGCGACCTCGAAGCGGTCGATCCCGCGGATGCCGCTCTCACCGGCGATCAGCCGGCGCCAGTTGGCCTCGACCCCGTCGCCCAGCGGGGTGACGAGGCCCAGACCGGTGACAACGACACGTCTCATGAACCCGGCCTCGCCTCCCGGCTCACGATGCGTGTTCTTTGATGAAGTCGATGGCGTCCTTCACCGTCGAGATCTTCTCCGCGGCGTCGTCCGGGATTTCGCAGCCGAACTCCTCCTCGAACGCCATCACCAGCTCGACGGTGTCGAGGCTGTCGGCGCCGAGATCGTCGACGAAGCTGGCGCTCTCATGGACCTTGTCCTCGTCGACACCGAGATGTTCGACGACGATTTTCTTTACCCTTTCGGCGACGTCGCTCATCGGGAATTCCTAACGCTGTTGGTGGCCGCGGGCCGGGTTGAGGGGTGGACCGAAGTCCCGGGTGGTCGTGGTGCGGCGCGGTCGCGGCACCCGCCGCATGGGGACAGAAGCTGGTGCTAGCATAGGCGTTCGCGCGCTGACTAGTGCGCCGGCGGCGCCCTCAAACCATCGCCATGCCGCCGTTGACGTGCAGCGTGTGACCGGTGACGTAAGCCGCCTCGTCGCTGGCCAGATAGACCGCGGCGGCGGCGACGTCCTCGGGGCGTCCCAGCCGTCCGGCCGGGATCGCGGCCAAGAGGCGGTCGCGCTGCTCGGCGCCGAGCGCCTCGGTCATCGCGGTGGCGATGAAGCCCGGCGCGATGCAGTTGACGGTCACACCGCGGGCGGCGACCTCGTGCGCCAGCGACTTGCTCATCCCGATCAACCCCGCCTTGGAGGCGGCGTAGTTGCTCTGGCCGGGATTGCCGGTGACGCCGACGATCGAGGTGATGTTCACGATCCGTCCGAAGCGCCGCTTCATCATGCCCCGGAGCGCGGCGCGCGCGAGGCGGAACGCCGCCGACAGGTTGGTCTCGAGCACCGCGCTCCAGTCCTCGTCCTTGAGGCGCAGCGCGAGGTTGTCGCGGGTGAGGCCGGCGTTGTTGACCAGGATGTCGAGCCCGCCGAGGCTTTCGACCTGTTTGACCAGGGCGTCGCTCGCTTCCGGCTGCGCGAGGTCGGCGGCGCGGACGTGGACGCGCTCGCCGAGCGCACCGGCGAGCTCGCCGAGGGCGTCCTCGCGCCGGCCGGTGAGCACCACGGTCGCGCCCGCGGCGTGGAGCCCGCGGGCGAGGGCGTCGCCGATGCCGCCCGAGGCGCCGGTGACGAGGGCGGTCCGGCCGTCGAGGCGAAACATCGAAGCGATCTCCCGCGCGAAGCGCTCAGCCGGCGAGCGCCGCGGCCACCGCGACCACGTCGTCGGCGGTCTCGAGGTTCATGACGGTGGCGCCGCGCACCCCGCGCTTGGCGAGGCCGGCGAGCACCCTGCCGGCGCCGGCTTCGACGACGCGGTCGACGCCCTCGCCGGCGAGGGCGGCCATGGTCTCGCGCCAGCGGACGCGGCCGCAGACCTGATCGATCAGCGCGGCGCGCACCGCGTCGACGTCGGTGAGCGGCTCGGCGGTGACGTTGGCGACCACCGGCATCGCCGGCGACGCGATCGTCACCTCGGCGAGGGCCGCGGCCATGCGCTCGGCGGCGGGGCGCATCAAGCGGCAGTGAAAGGGCGCGCTCACCGGCAGTACCGTGACCTTGCGGGCGCCGGCGTCGCGGGCGGCGGCGACCGCGGTGTCGACGGCGGTGCGCTCGCCGCTCACCACGACCTGACCGTCGGCGTTGTCGTTGGCGATGTCGACGACCCCGTCGACCCCGGCGACGATGGCGGCGACGCGCTCGACATCGAGCCCGAGCAGCGCCGCCATGCCGCCCGCCCCGACCGGCACCGCCGCCTGCATGGCGTCGCCGCGCAGCTCCAAGAGGCGCGCCGCGGTCGGGACGTCGAAGGCGCCGGCGGCGGTGAGCGCGGTGTATTCGCCGAGCGAGTGACCGGCGACGACGTCGCAGACCTCGCTCAGCGGCCGGCCGAGTTCGGCTTCGAGGACGCGCACCGCGGCGATCGAGACCGCGAGCAGCGCCGGCTGGGCGTTGCGGGTCAAGGTCAGCTCGGCCTCGGGGCCGTCGGCCATCAGGCGCGACAGCGGTCGTTCGAGGGCGTCGTCGACGGCGGCGAAGACGTCACTCGCGGCGGGATAGTGCGCGAGCGCGCGGCCCATCCCGACCCGTTGCGAGCCCTGACCGGGGAAGAGGAAAGCGGTTGGCATGGGGGAAATTCGAGCGATGGCAACTGTCGCCGTGATAAAGGCGCGCCCGCGGCTGTCAAGGTGGTTGCGAGCGAGCCGCGATCGCGTATGCTCCGCCATCTCGCGTCGATCCGACGCCGATGCCGCCGCGTGTCCGGTCGCGCCGTTCGGCGCCCGACGGCGGCGACGAAATTGACGTTGCACCCGAACGAGCGAACCGAGCGTATGCCGCTTTACGAACACACCTTCATCGCCCGCCAGGATCTTTCGGCCCAACAGGCCCAGGCGCTCGGCGAGACCTTCACCCAATTGGTCGGCGAGCAGGGCGGCGCGGTCGCCAAGGTCGAGTACTGGGGGCTGCGCAGCCTGACCTATCGCATCAACAAGAACCGCAAGGGGCACTACCTGCACATGAACATCGACGCCCCGGCGGCGACGATCCAGGAGCTGGAGCGCAACGAGGGTCTGCACGAGGACGTGCTGCGCTACCTGACGCTCAAGGTCGAGCAGCATCAAGAGGCGCCTTCGGTGATCATGCAGGCGAAATCGTCGCGGGACGAGCGTTCCCGCCGCGACCGTCCCTGAGCCCCGTCCGTCCTCCGAAGCGCGACGTTCACCCGAGCCGCGAAGTTCACGATGTCCGAACCCCGCCCCCGCAGCGATCAATCCCCGCAGCAGCCGCAGCACGGCAGGCCGGAGCGCAAGGAGCCGCCGCAGATCACCATTCGCCGGCCGTTCTTCCGCCGGCGCAAGGCGAGCCCGTTCGCGCATCCCGACGCCCCGACGATCGACTACAAGGACGTCAAGCTCCTGCAGCGGTTCGTGTCCGAACGCGGCAAGATCGTGCCGCGGCGGATCACCGCCGTCACCGCCAAGGAGCAGCGGGCGCTGTCGACCGCCATCAAGCGGGCCCGCCACCTCGCCCTGTTGCCGTTCGTGACGCGCTGAGCCGTCGCGGTTCGGCGCCCCCCCTGTGAAGCGACCCCGTCGGCGGCCCACCCGGTCCGCAGGGCGGGTGGGAGACGACCATGGACGTGATCCTGCTCGAACGCGTCGAGAAGCTCGGCCAGATGGGCGAGATCGTGAAAGTGCGCCCGGGCTACGGGCGCAACTTTTTGATCCCGCAAGGCAAGGCGCTGAGGGCGACGAAGACGGCGAAGGAGGCGTTCGATCAGCGCCGGGCGCAGCTCGAGGCGCAGAACCTCGAGCGCAAGCGTGAAGCCGAGGCGATGAAGGCACGGATCGACGGCCAGAGCGTCGTCCTCATCCGCCAGGCCAGCGAGATGAAGCAGCTCTACGGCTCGGTGAGCGCGCGCGACATCGCCGACGCCTTCTCGAGCGACGGCGTCACCCTCGATCGCCGGCAGGTGCGCATCGACCACCCGATCAAGACGCTCGGAATCTACGACGTGCGGGTCGCCCTCCACCCCGAGGTCGATACCACGCTGCGGGTCAACGTCGCACGCTCGCCCGAGGAGGCCGACGTTCAGGCCGGCAAGGCGGCGCCGCGCAGCGACGAAGCCGAGCAAGAGCCGGAGGTCGACGAGGACGACGGCGCGGATCTCGCCGACATCATCGAGCAGGAACTCGCGCAAGCGGAACTCCGCTGACGATCGCGGGTGACCTTCCAGGCGTTTTGGTGCTAACTTCGTGTAGGTAGGGCGGTGTAGCCGCCTGTCCTCAAGGAGCTCGTCGCATGGCTGCGAACTCGTCCGCCGAGACCACCGGCGCGCCGGCCCAACCGCCGATCGTCATCAAGAAGTACGCCAATCGGCGGCTCTACAATACGAGTTCTTCGAGCTACGTCACCTTGGAAGAGTTGGCGTATCTGCTGCGCGCCGGCAAGGAATTCGTGGTCTTCGACGCCAAATCCGGCGACGAGATCACCCGCTCGGTGCTCACTCAAATCATCCTGGAAGAAGACAGCAAGGGGCGCAACGTCCTGCCCATCACCTTCCTGCGCCAACTCATCGGCTTCTACGACGAGAAGATGCCGACGATGCTGCCGCGCTACCTGGAAGCGACGATGGATCATTTCATCCAGAACCAGGAGCAGATGCAGCGCTATTTCGAGGGGACGATGGGGCGCTTCTTCCCCGTCAATCAGCTCAACGACATGACGCGGCAGAACATGGCGCTCCTGCAGCAGGCCACGTCGATGCTCAGCCCCTTCGCCGCGCCGAAGGACGACGCCTCCGCCGCCAGTGGCGAGACCGAAGGTCGCGACGCGGTCTACGAGGCGCAGCAGCGCGAGATCCAGCGCCTGCAAGACAAGGTGGCGGACCTCGAGGAGCGGCTCGCCCGCGCCGAGGGTACCGCCAGCGACACCCGTGCGACGCCTTCGGCGACCGGTACCGACGGGCGCTGAACCCCACCGGCTCGTCGCC
>CAZCVH010000100.1:0-7021 GCA_964502115.1 uncultured Geminicoccaceae bacterium | reverse complement strand
CCGACGCGCCCAGCGCCCGGCGGCACAGGCCAACGGCACGCCGACGACGAGGCCGAGGACCAGGGCCGCGGCCGGCGAGACGACCGGGCCGCTCACCGCACGGGCCATGAGGCCGAGGAAGAAGAGGTTCACCGCCGCCGCGAGCGCCACGAACGGATAGAGCACGAGCGCCAGCCGACGCACCGGCCAGCGCCCGGCCGGCTCGCCCGTCATCGGCGGACCTTGCGGTTGACGAGGCGATGGACCGCGTAGAGGGCGACGCAGAGGGCCACCGCCGCGAGCGCGAAGGAGAGCGTCGGATCGACCGCGCGCTCGACGGGCGCGCCCTCTTCGTCGGCGGCCATCGTTACGGCTTCCTGGGCGCCCACGAACCCCGGTAGGAGCGTTGCGGTGAAAAGGGTGGCGAGGCGGAGCATATGTCGGATCCCGTGTCGGCGATGGCAACGACTCCGACGCTAACGGCGTCTCGGCCCGCTTCGGCTTGACGGCCGTCAAGCGCCGCGCAGGACGGGAATCGAAAAGAGGCCGAAGAGCAGCAGAGCGTAAGCCGCGATCGCCACATCGAACGCGCCCCGCCAGGAGGGCGCCGCCGCGAGGCCCAGATACCGCCTGAGGATCACCCGCGCCTTGAGCCAGGCGAGCGCCAGCACGACGGCGGCGGCCACCAGCGGGATCGGCGGCGGGCCGACGACGGCGGCGAGCAGGCTCGTGGCCGCACCGAGGGCGACCAGGCCGCCCCAGGCCTTGACCAGGGTGCGCGGCGGGATGGCGACGACGCTCATGATCTCAGCCCAAGAGGTAGATGACCGGAAAGAGCAGGACCCAGACGAGGTCGACCATGTGCCAGAAGGCGGCACCGGTCTCGACCTCGGCGGGTCGCGCGCGGACGGCGACGAGCGTGAGCACGACCATCCCGGCCAGCACGTGCATGGCGTGAAAGCCGGTCACCAGATAATAGAAGGTGAAGAAGGGATGGGTCTCGGTGCCGATGCCCGCACTCGCCTTCGCCCAGTATTCGGCGCCCTTCACGGCGAGGAAGACGCCGCCGAGCAGCACGGCGGCGGCGAGCCAGCCGCGGGCGCGCCAGCGCCGCTCGTCGAGCGTCGCCCGGGTCGCGAGCGCGGCGAACAGGCCGCTGGTGACGAGCACGAGCGTATTGAGCGCGCCGGCCTCGCGGTGGAGCAGCGCCTGGCTCGCGGCGAAGCCCGCCGGATCGCCGGCGCGGACGGCCAGAAAGGCGGCGAGTGCCGCACCGAAGACCAACAGCTCGGAGACGATGAGCACCCACATCACGAGCTCGCCCGGGAGCTCGTCGAGCGGATGGGGGACGTGGGTCGTAGGCTCGGCCATGGTCAGGCGCCGACCAGGCGGCGGTAGATCGCGGGCAGCGCCGCGGTCAGGTGGTCGGGCTCGGTGATGACGGAATAGCCGCCGCGGCCGAAGAGGCGCGCGAACCAGGGCTTGGCCTGGGCCTCGACGACGACGCCGTGGACGGCCTGGCCGAGCCGGCGGGCCTCGGCGATGGCCTTGCGGCTGTCCTCGAGGCCGTGGCGGCCCTCGTAGTGATCGAGGTCGTTGGGCTTGCCGTCGGTGACGACCAGGAGGAGCCGCCGCTGGCGGGGCTGCGCCTGCAGCTCGTTCGCGACGTGGCGGACCGCGGCGCCGAGGCGGGTGTAGAAGCCGGGCTCGAGCCCGCCGAGCCGCGCCTCCACCGCGCCGCCCATCCTCTCGCCGAAATCCTTGCAGGCGAGGACGTAGACGCGGTCGCGCTTGAGCGACGAGAAGGCGTGAAGGGCGCAGTCGTCGCCGCAGGCGTCCAGCCCCCACGCCATCGCCGCCAGCGCCTCCTTCTCGACGTCGATGACGCGGTGATCGCCCACCCCGCTCTCGGTCGAGCGCGAGACGTCCAAAAGGATCGAGACGGCGAGGTCGCGCTCTTGCGCGCGGGCGGTGCGGTAGACCCGATCGCTGCCCTCGCCGGTGGTGCGTAGATCGACGCGGCTCGCCACCGCCGCCTCGAGGTCGAGGTCGTCGCCGTCGAGCTGGCGCGGCAGGATCAAGCGCTTCGGCCGCAGGCTCTCGAACTGGCGCTCGACCGCCTTCAGCCGCCGCCGGGCGCGCGGATCGGTGGTGAAGGTGGGCGGCGCGCGCGCCGGTGCGGCGGTGCTCGCGAGCACCCGGCAATGATCCGGGAGATAGGCGCCGGCGCGCTGGTCCCATTCGGAATAGGTGAAGGTGCCCGACAGCCGCTCGCGGTCGACGTCCTCGGGTGCCAGGTCGAGATGGACCTTGAGGCGGGTGGCGGCGCGCTTCGAGATCTGCCCGAGCGCTACCTCGTCCTGCTCGTCCAGCGCCTTCTTGGCGGCCTCGGTGTCGTCGTCCTCGGCGCGGCGATTGAGGTTCAAGAAGTCGGCGAGCGACAGGATGGCCTCGAAGCGGTGCATGACGAGGCTGTCCTTGCGTTCGGCCTCGTCGGCCGCCTTGCGCCGGGCGCGGACGGTGCGCTGCAGCTCCGTGGTGGCGGCCGCGCCGTCGGCGGCGTCGTCGCGCGCGCTCGCCGCATTGGCGCCGGGCGGGCGCAGCTCGAACCAGAGCGGCACGGCCCGAAAGCGGTGGTAGCCCTTCGCTGCGACGACGCCGGCGAGGTCCGCCCCGCGGGCGTGGACGAGGCCCGCGAGCTCGGCGGCGAGGCCGCGCGTCGGCGCCGGCGCGCCCAGGAGATGGCGGATGACCGTCTCGATCGCCGCCTCGCTGCGCGGCAGCTCGCGCGCGCGGCGCTCGGCCAGACAGGCGCCGGCGAGCAGCGCGTGGAGCGGGCGCAGGCCCGGGGCGTCGGCGAGCGTCGCCTCGGTCATCCGCACCGCCGCCCTGAGCGCCACGAGGTCGGCCCGCAGCGGGTCGTCGTCGACGCCCGGCAGTGCGGTGTGCGCGGCGGCGGCGGCGAGCCAGACGTAGAGGGCGGCGTTGGTCTCGCGCTCGGCGAAGCGCGCGATCTGCTCGGGCAGGCGCAGCGCCTCGCCGTCGAACGAGGCGTGGGCCTCGCGCTCGGCGTCGGTGGCGAGCCGCCGGCGCCAGGAGAGGCGGTGGCGCTGGACCTCGCGGGCGGCGGGCCTGAGCTCGACCGCGGGCGACCCACCGAGGCCGCGGTAGAGGAGGCCCAGCCGACCCTCGAGCTCGGCGAAGGTCACGGCCGCCGCGGCGTGGTCGGCGGGCGCGTCGAGGCGGGCGGCGAAGGCGTGCCAGAGCTTGCCGACGGTCTCCTCCGGCTCCCAGGGCTCCAGCTCGAGGTGGTCCATGGCGCCGCCCCTCAACCGAAGACCGCGGTGACGAGGTCGGCGAGCCCGCGCTTGGTGTCCTCGTCGTCGCTCAAGGGCTCGATCAGCGCCACCCGGACGGCGAGCTCCACCTTCATGCCGGCGGCGATGAGGGTGGCGCAGTAGACGAGCAGGCGCGTCGAGACGCCTTCTTCCAGGTCCTGGCCCGCGAGGCCCCGGAGCTTGCCGGCGAGGCGGACCAGCGGTGCCACCCGCGCCTCCTCCAGCCCGCTCTCCGCGGCGACGATGCGGGTCTCGGCCTCGGCGGCGGGGAAGTCGAAGTCGAGCGCCAAGAAGCGCTGACGGGTCGACGGCTTCAGCGACTTCAAGATGTTCTGATAGCCGGGGTTGTAGGAGACGACGAGCATGAAGCCCGGCGCCGCCGCGATCTCCTCGCCGGTGCGGTCGATCGGCAGGATGCGGCGGTCGTCGGTCAAGGGATGCAGCACGACGGTGACGTCCTTGCGGGCCTCCACCACCTCGTCGAGGTAGCAGATGGCGCCCTCGCGCACCGCGCGCGTGAGCGGGCCGTCGACCCAGATCGTCTCGCCGCCCTTGAGGAGATAGCGGCCGACGAGGTCGCTCGCCGCGAGGTCGTCGTGGCAGGCGACGGTGTAGAGGTGGCGCCCGCTGCGCGCCGCCATGTGGGCGACGAACCGGGTCTTGCCGCAGCCGGTGGGCCCCTTGAGGAGGAGCGGCAGGCGGTGGCGCGAGGCCGCCTCGAAGACGTCGCACTCGTCGCCGGTGGGGAGGTAGAAGGGGGCGTCCGCCGCCCCCTCCTGCCCTTGGTTCGACGCGTCCACCGTGTTGGCCCTTCGGCTCAGACCGGCACGGTCGCGTCGGCCGAGACGATCTCGCGCTTCGGCACCAGCATGGCGTAGATGAACAGAGCCGCGCCCAGCACCACCGCGACACCCGAGCCGAAGCGCATGATGTAGAAGATGTCGAGCTGATCCTGCACCGTCATGAAGTTTTCACCGAGCACCCGCTGCATGTGGGTCTGGATGGTGCCGGCGAAGGTGAGGGTGAAGGTCATGAAGGCCATGCCGCCGGTCATCAGCCAGAACGACGCCATGTTGAGCACCTGGTTGTAGGGATCTCGGTTGTTGAGCAGTGGGAAGGCGTAGGACATCACGGCGATGTTCAACGAGACGTAGGCGCCGAAGAAGGCGAGATGGCCGTGCGCCGCGGTGATCTGGGTGCCGTGGGTGTAGTAGTTGACGCCGTGCAGCGTGTGCAGAAAGCCCCACACACCCGCGCCGAAGAAGGCGACCGTGGCCGAGCCCAGCGCCCACAGCAGCGCCGCCTTGTTGGGGTGGTTGCGCTTGGCCTTCCAGACCATCACGAAGCTGAACGCCATCATCGCGAAGAAGGGCGCCACCTCCAGCGTCGAGAAGATCGAGCCGATCCACTGCCAGTAGCCCGGCGTCCCGATCCAGTAATAGTGGTGGCCGGTGCCCAAGACGCCGCTGAACAGCGCGGCGGCGACGATGACGTAGAGCCACTTCTCGACGATCTCGCGGTCGACGCCGGTGAGCTTGAGCATCAAGAAGGCGAGGAGCGCCGACATGATCAGCTCCCAGACGCCCTCGACCCACAGGTGGACGATGTACCACCAGTACATCTTGTCGACCGACAAGTTGTCGGGGTTGTAGAGTGCGAACAAAAAGAGCGTCAGCCCGGCGAGCCCGAGGAAGAGCACGTTGGTGATGACGGTCTTGCGGCCCTTCAGCATCGTCATCGCGACGTTGGCGAGGAAGAACACGACGGCGAGGACGAGGCCGAGCTTGATCCAGAGCGGCTGCTCGAGGAACTCGCGGCCCTCGTGGACGCGGAAGACGTAGCCCGTCACGGCGCTGAGCGCGCACACCAGCATGATGACGAGCGCGGCATAGGCGAGCCGAGGCGACCAGATCTCGCGCTCGGTCTCCTCCGGCAGGAGGAAGAAGGTGCCGCCCATGAAGCCGAGGATGAGCCACACGATCAGGGCGTTGGTGTGGATCATGCGCACGATGTTGAAGGGCATCGCCTCGGCGAGGAAGTTCGGCGCGACGTAGATCCACCCCAGCCAGAGCCCGCCCAGCACCTGGACCGCGAACAGGGCCAGGGCGCCGAGGAAGTACCAGTAGGCGATCTGCTGCGTCTGGTATTTCATGGTTTCATTCCCCCTCGGTGCTCAGCCGGCGTCGTTCGGCGGCCAGTCTTGGGTGTCGATCTGGTCGACCCACAAGAAGAACTGGGAAAGGTCGCGGATTTCCTGGTCGGAGAGATCGAAGCGGGGCATTTGCCGGCGACCCTGGATCCCGGAGGGCTGGGCCTCGATCCAGCCCTTCAAGACCTCGAAGGCGGCCTCGGGATCGTTCTGCACCCCCCACCGCGTCATGATGTTGCCGACCTCGGGCGCGAAATAGGCGCCCTCGCCCAGGATCGTGTGGCAGTTGATGCAGGCGTTCTCCTCCCAGACGCGCTTGCCCGCGACCACCGGCTCGGTCAGCGGTGCGCCGGCCGTCGACGTGTTGGTGATGTAGAAGTGGCTGTGGGCGGTCAGGCCGACGAAGATGACGATGAAGAAGAGCGAGCCGCCGTAGAAGATGTTGCGGGCCATCGCCTTCGTGTTGACGTCCGGCATCCTCACCGCCCTCCACGGCGCGGGCACCCGCCGCCGGCGGGCGGGTGCGTGAGGAGGGGTGGTCGGATCATCGCGGCTTCTCCAAGGCGGTCGACGACGCGCGAGGACGGCGTCGCTCGCGGCTCATCGCCCGAAGACTGCGCGCGGCCGGGCCGGCGCCGACTTGACGGTCGTCAAGGCCGGCGCCCGGCGGCGCCTCGGACGTTCGCACAGGACGGTGGGCTTGACCGCCGTCAAGGAGGGTGGACAGCCGCGGCGGTCAGGATACCCGGACAGCGGTCGACGCCCGGGAGGCTCCACATGCGCGTTCTGCTCTTCCACCCGAACTATCACTCGGGCGGCGCGGAGATCGCCGGCAACTGGCCGCCGGCCTGGGCGGCCTATCTCGCGGGCGCGCTCGAGCAGGCGGGCTACGACGACATCCGCTTCGTCGACGCCATGACCGACGACCTCTCCGACGAGCAGGTTCGCGAGATCCTGCGCGCCGAGACCCCCGACCTCGTCGGCTGCACCGCCATCACGCCGGCGATCTACAAGGCCGAGCGCCTGCTCGAGATCGCCAAGGAGGAGCATCCCGAGGCGGTCACCGTCCTCGGCGGCGTCCACGGCACCTTCATGTTCAAGCAGGTGCTGGCCGAGGCACCGTGGATCGACGCGGTCGTGCGCGGCGAGGGCGAGACCGTGCTCGTCAATTTGGTTGGGGCGATCGCCGAGGGCCGCTGGCCGGGCGAGCGGACGTCCGTGCGCGGCATCGCCTTCGCCGACGACGGCCAGGTGGTCGCCACCCCGGCCGAGCCGACCATCAAGGACGTCGATTCGATCGCGCCCGATTGGGGCATCCTCGAATGGTCGAAATACGTCTACATTCCTACCGGTACCCGCGTCGCCATCCCCAACTTCGCCCGCGGCTGCCCCTTCACCTGCAGCTTCTGCTCGCAGTGGAAGTTCTGGCGCGACTATCGCCTCCGCGACCCGACGGCGGTGGTCGACGAGATCGAGAGCTTGGTGCGCGAGCACGACGTCGGCTTCTTCATCCTCGCCGACGAGGAGCCGACCATCCACCGCAAGAAGTTCATCG
>CAZCVH010000099.1:0-7025 GCA_964502115.1 uncultured Geminicoccaceae bacterium | reverse complement strand
CTGGCCGTGCGGCCAAGGCACCGGCGGCAGCCGGCGCGGCGCGGCGGTGAGCGCCAGGAGCGCGGGCAGAAGGGTGAGCGACAGCACGAGCGCGATGATCATGCCGGCGGCGGCGATGATGCCGAGCTCGGCGAGGCCGACGTAGCCCGTGGGCGTGAAGGCCAGAAAGGCGAGGGCGGTCGTCGGCGCGCACAACAGCAGCGCCGGCGCGGTGGCGCCGGCACCGGCGGCGACGGCGTCGCGCCAACGCCGCCCGGAGCCGGCCTCCTCCTGGACGCGCAGGACGACGTGGATGGCGAAGTCGACGCCGAGCCCGATGAACAGCACCGCGAAGGCGATCGAGATCATCGTGAAGGCGCCGATCGCCCACATCGCGAAGGCGCCGGTGAGCACCAGGCCGGCGATCAGCGTCACCAGCACCGAGCCGATGGCGCCGGCCGAGCGCAGGCTCCAGACCAGGACGAGCGTCACCAGCACGAGCGCCACGAGCCCGGCGCTGGCGGCACCCGTGCCGGCGGCCTCGAGCTCCTCGGCCTCGAGCGCCACCTCGCCGGTGAGGGCGATGTCGACACCGGGGTGCGACGCCGCGATCTCGTCGGCGAGGGCGCGGATGGCCGCCAGGGCCCGCGCCCCCGGCAGCACCCGCTCGAAGTCGAGCACCGGCGTCACCTCGACGACGAAGCTCGCGGCCGCGTCCGGGGTGAGCTCGGCGAGCTCGAGCCACGCGATCGGACCGGTCTCGCCTTCGGCGGCGCCGACGAAGGTGGGCGTCAGCCGTTCGGCCGCCCGCACCAGCTCCGGCGGCGGCTCCTCCTGCTCGAAGCCACGGGCGAGAAGCTCGGTGAGCCGTGCCGGACTCGGATCGCGGGCGAGGGCGGCCAACAGCGGTTGCGCCTCGGCGAGCCGGTCGAGCCGCCGCTCGATCGTCGCGACGTCGTCGAAGAGGATGCCGTTGTCGACGAAGAAGGGCAGGACCGCCGGCGCGAAGACGGCACGGACGATGTCGTCGCGGTCGCGGAGCTCCTCGGCGAGGGTCGCCGTGGCGGCGAGGCGGGCGTCGAGCGTGCCGCCGTCGACGACCAGGACGAGGCGGTCGTCCTGGTCGGGAAAGGCCGCGTTGAGCGCGCGCTGACGCTCGCGAAAGGGCGCGTCGGGGTCGATCAGCTCGTCGAGGTTGGTATCGACCTGGAGGTTCTGGGCGAGGTAGATGCCCGCGAGCACGACGACGAGCAGCGTCGCCGCCGTCACCGCGAGGGCGGCGTGCGCGCAGCGGCGCGCGAGCAGGCGCACGACGTCATGGAGGGCGGCGGTGAGCAAGGATCGGCGGCTTTGCGGACGGGTTGGGGTCGAGACGGCGCCGGTATCGACGCGGCGCCGGGTTGTCCAGTCCTCGCTCGCCCTCGGCGCGTGGCTCACGCTCGGCGCACCGGTGCGCGCGCAGGACGACGTTTCGCCGGCGGCACCGGTCGAGCGCCTGCACGCCGTACTCTTGGACGCCGCCGCCGAGGACGAGACGGCACGCGCCCGCTTCGAGCGGCTGTCGCCGGTCGTCGCCGAGGTCTTCGACTTCACGACCATGAGCCGCGTCGCCGTGGGCTCGGCCTGGGCCGAGCTCGGCGATGATCAGCGGCGTGCACTCGAACAGCGCTTCGCCGCCTACGCCGCCGCCAACTACGCCGAGAATTTCGACGACGCGAGCGGGCTCGCCTTTCGCACCGTCGAGGTCGGCGAGGGCGAGGGCCCGCGGGTGCACGTGCTGGCGGAGCTGACCCGCCCGACGGACGACCCCGTCGAGTTCGACTATCTGGTCCAGCGTAACGACGACGGGCCGCGGATCGTCAACGTCGTCGTCGACGGCACCATGAACGAGCTCGCCCGCCGCCGCGCCGAATTCCGCGCGCTCCTGCAGGAGGGTGGCCTCACCAACCTGTTGGACATGCTCGAAGCCCGAACGCGGGCGCGGCTCTCTTGAGCCGTCCTCGCGGCACCCGCTCGGCGGCGCGCTCCGGCCCGCCGTGGTGGGCGTCGTCCGCCGCGCCGAACGGGTGCTCCCGCCATCACGACGACGACAAACGGCGCCCGCGCGCGTAGGCTGCGCGCGCGACTTTCGGCACGAGCGGTCGTGCGCACGACGTCTGGAGAGTGGCGGTGAGCGAGGATCGTGCTCGTCGACGCGCGCACCGGAGCGGGACGGCCGTGGTGCCGTTGCGGCGGCGCCGCTTGGTGCAAGCGGGTCTCGCCGGCGCGTGGTGCCTGCTCGCGCCACCGTCGCTCGCCACCGAGGTGGCGGACGCCGCGGCTCCGGTCGAACGGCTCCACGACGCCCTGCTGGAGGCCGCGGGCGAGGGCGACACGGCGCGCGCCCGCTACACGCACCTGCTGCCGGTGGTGTCCGACGTCTTCGATTTCCGGGCGATGAGTCGGTGGGCCGTGGGGCGCGTCTGGTCGGACTTCTCGGACGAGGAGCGCGCCGCCGTCAGCGAGCGTTTCGCCGCCTACGCGACCGCGAACTACGCCGAGAATTTCGACGACGCCGGCAACATCGCGTTCCGCACCGTCGACGTCGAGGCGGGGCGCGGCAAGCGGGTCCACGTCAGAACCGAGCTCGTCCGCGAGGACGAAGGCCCGGTCCCTTTCGACTATCTCGTCTTTCGGGGGGAGCGCGGACCGCACATCCTCAACGTGGTCGTCGCCGGGACGATGAACGAGCTGGCGCGGCGGCGTGCCGAGTTCCGCTCGCTGCTCGAAGCCGGCGGCTTGTCGCACCTCCTCGACACCCTCGAGCAAGAAAAGCGCGCGCTCGTCGGCTGATGGCGTTCAAGCACCCGCTCTGCGGCGCGACCCTTCCCGCGCTCGCCGGCGTCTGGCGCCGGGCCGAACGGGTGCCGGCCGAGGCCTGGCCGTGGCTCGCCTATTACTCGCTCCTGGCGATCCTGCGCGCGCCGGTGACCGCCGCCGAGCGCGCGCTTTTGGCGGTCCGCCGACCCGAGGTGCCGACGCCGCTCTTCATCCTCGGCCATTGGCGCAGCGGCACGACCCATCTGGTCAACCTCCTGGCCGCCACCGGCCGCTTCGCGGTGCCGACGCCGGTGGACGTGGGCCTGCCCGCCGAGCGGTTGTTGATCGGCCGGCCGTTGGAGCCGCTGTTGGCGCGGCTGGTCCCGGAGGGCCGCTGGATCGACGCCGTCGGCGTCGACCGGCTGGCGCCGCAGGAGGACGAGGTGGCGCTCGCCAATCTCGGCGCACCGTCGTTCTTCGAGCCCTACTACCTGCCGCACGGCTTTCGTCGCCGCTGGCACGACGCCGTCTTCCTCGACGACGCCGGCACCCGCCGTTGGCTCGACCGGGCGGCGCGCTACTACGCGCGGCTCGGCCTCGAGCACCCGGGCAAGCCGCTGTTGATCAAGAACCCGGTCTACACCGCGCGCCTCGCCGCCCTCGCCGAACGCTTTGCCGAGGCCCGCTTCGTCCATTGCGTGCGCGATCCCTTCGAGATCTACGGCTCGAGCTTGCGCTTTCACGCCAAGCTGGGCGAGGCGCTGGGGCTCACCCGGGCGCGGCCCGACGAGCTGGAGGCGACCGTGCTCGAGACCTACGCCCGGATGATGCGGCGCTTCGAGCGCGACCGCGCCGAGCTCGCCCCCGAGCGCGTCGTCGACGTCCGCTACGAGGCGCTGCGCGACCGGCCGCTCGCGACGCTCGAAGCCCTCTACGACGCGCTCGGTCTCGACCGCTTCGCCGCCGACCTGCCCGCGTTCGAGCGCCACCTCGACCACGTCGCCGGCTACCGCGCCGGCAGCTACGCGCTCGACGACGCGACCCGCGCCCGGATCGAGCAGGCCTGGGCACCGTGGCTCGAGCGCTGGCGCGCGGCGTGACGAAGACCCGCCTCGACCAGCTCCTCGTCGACCGCGGGCTCGCCGACACCCGCAGCCGCGCTCAGGCGATGGTGCTGGCGGGCGAGGTGTTCACCGGCGAGCGGCGGCTCGACAAGCCGGGCCAGCCGGTCGCGGCCGACCTCGCGGTGGAGATCCGCCGACGCACCGGGGATTGGGTTTCGCGCGGCGCTCTCAAACTGATCGGCGCGCTCGACCGTTTCGGCCTCGATCCGAGCGACGCGGTCGCGCTCGACATCGGCGCCAGCACCGGCGGCTTCACCGAGGTGCTGCTCGCCCGCGGCGCGGCGCGGGTCTACGCCGTCGACGTCGGCCACGGCCAGCTCCACGCCCGCCTGCGCGAGGATCCGCGCGTCGTGGTGCTGGAGCGCACCAACGCCCGCCATCTCGACCGCCACCACGTGCCCGCGCCGGTCGACCTCGTCGTCTGCGACGCCAGCTTCATCTCGCTCACCGTCGTGCTGCCGCCGGCGCTCGCGCTCGCCCGGCCCGGCGCCGTCCTGGTCGCGCTGATCAAGCCACAGTTCGAGGCCGGCCGCGGCGAGGTCGGCAAGGGTGGGGTGGTACGCGATCCCTCGGTGCACGAGGCCGTCTGCGCCCGCATCCGCGCCTGGCTCGAGGACGATAGGGGTTGGACCGTCGACGGCGTCGGCCCCAGCCCGATCACCGGACCCAAGGGCAACCGCGAGTTCCTGGTGGTCGCGCGCAAGCCGCGCGCTTAGGCTCCCGCGCGCAGCCGGTCGAAGCCGACCTCCAGGTCGCGGATGAGGTCGGCCGGGTCTTCCAGGCCGACATGGATGCGCATCGCCTGACCGTCGTCCGCCCAGGCCTCGGCGGTGCGGTGCGGCCAGGTCGGGATCAACAGGCTCTCGTAGCCGCCCCAACTGTAGCCCATGCCGAAGAGCTCCATGTGGTCGAGCATCGCCGCCAACGCCGCCTCGGCGCAGGGCCGCACGACGAAGCCGAACAGCCCCGAGCTGCCGAGGAAATCGCGGCGGTAGAGTTCGTGGCCCGGACAGGACGGCAGCGCCGGGTGCAGCACGCGCGTCACCTCGGGCCGGCGCTCCAGCCAGCGGGCGAGCTCCAGGCCGGCAGCCTCGTGCTGCTTCAAGCGCACGCTCAGCGTGCGCAGGCCGCGCAGGCCGAGCCAGCAGTCGTCCGGACCCGCCGGCGCGCCGAAGTCCTTGGTGGCGGCGTCGAGCGCCTTGCCGGCGTCGCCTTTGAAGGTGACGAGGCCGAGCATCGCGTCGGAATGGCCGACGACGTATTTGGTGCCGGCGTGGATCGCGACGTCGACGCCGTGGTCGAACGGGCGAAAGAGGAGCGGCGTGGCCCAGGTGTTGTCCATCAACGTCCAGGCGCCGTGGCGGCGCGCGACGGCGGCGATGGCGGGGACGTCCTGGACCTCGAAGGTCTGCGAGCCCGGGCTCTCCAAAAAGACCAGCTTGGTGTTGGACCGCATCAGCTGCGCGATCTCGGCGCCGATCGTCGGCGCGAAATAGGTCGTCTCCACGCCGAAGCGCTTCAGCACGCGGTCGCAGTACTGCCGGCTCGGGGCGTAGATGTTGTCGGTGACGAGGACGTGGTCGCCGGCCTCGAGGAAGGCGGTCAGCGCCACCGCGATCGCCGCCTTGCCGCTGGCGGCGACGACGCAGCCGTCGGCGCCCTCGAGCTCGGCGAAGGCGTCTTCGAGCGCGAAGGTGGTGGGCGTGCCGTTGCGGCCGTAGGTGAGCCGGCTCTCGCGCCCGCGGTGCTTGAGCGCTTGCAGCGACGGAAAGAGCACCGTCGAGCCGCGATGCACCGCCGGGTTCACGAGATGGGGCTCGTCGGGATGGTGACGGCCGCCGGTGACGAGCCGGGTGGCGTCGCGCATGCAGGTCTCCTGGTCGTAAACGGGGGCGCCGCACGGGGGCGACGACACCCTCGCGGGAGGCTTGGGCGAAGCGCAAGGCCTTTGCAAGCGGGCCGCGGCCGTGCACCCCTCTGCGCCGCTGGGGTCGTGACGCGGAGAAAAAGGATGCGGCGGATCGGGCGCCTCGTCGCCGGCGTCGCCGTGGCGGCCGTCGTCGGCGGCGGCGCCGCCACGGGCGAGGCGGCGGCCGCCGACACGTTGGCGGCGATACGCGAACGCGGCAGCCTACGCTGCGGGGTCGACGCGGCGGGCGTGCCCGCCTTCGCCACCCGCGACGAGAGCGGCGCTTGGAGCGGCTTCGACGTCGACTACTGCCGCGCCATCGCCGCCGCCGTGCTCGAAGACGCCACGGCGCTGCGCGTCGTCGGCGTCGACCCCGAGGCGGGTCCGGCCGCGCTCGCCGAGGGGCGCGTCGACGTTCTCGTCGACGGCACGGTCTGGACGGCGGGTCGCGACGCCGCGGCGGGCCTCGATTTCGCCGCGGTGACGTTCTTCGACGGCCAGGCGTTCCTGGTGCCGCGCGCGTTGGGCGTGCGCAGCGCCCTCGAGCTCGACGGCGCGCGCGTCTGCGTGCTCGACGGGACGACGGCGCTTGGCCACCTCGAGGCCTTCTTCACCACCCATCTGATGGAGCACGCCGTGCTGCTGTTCCGCGGTGGCGGCGAGCTGTTCGCGGCCTATGCCGCCGGGCTCTGCGACGCCGCCACCGCCGAGCGCAGCCGTCTCGCGGCGGCGGTGGCGAGCCTCGATGCGCCGCAGGCGCACGTGATCCTGCCCGAGTTCGTCGCGAAGGCGCCGCGCGCGCTCGCCGTCGCCGAGGGCGATCCGGCCTGGGCCGACGTCGTGCGCTGGGTCCACATGGCGCTGCTGGCGGCGGAGGAGCAGGGCCTTCACCAGAGCCGGGCGCGCCGCGCGGTCGGCGCGAGCGTGCCGCCCTTCGACCATCCGCCTGGCAGGGACGACGCGGTCGCCGCGGCGCTCGGCATCCCGCCCGGCTGGGGGTATCGCGCGGTCGCCGCGGTCGGCCATTACGGCGAGGTCTTCGAGCGGCATTTCGGGGCGGCGACGCCGTCGAGGCTCGAGCGCGGATCGAACGCGCTGTGGCGCGACGGCGGCCTGCACTACCCGCTGCCACTGCGCTGAGCGGCGGCGGGTTTCAGGGTGCGGGGTCGCCGGGACCGTCCGGCACGGGCTCGACGCGGCGCGCGCGGGCCGCC
>CAZCVH010000098.1:0-7025 GCA_964502115.1 uncultured Geminicoccaceae bacterium | reverse complement strand
CGATCGCACCGAGACCCGCCCCCGGTCCCAGATAGGCCGACGCCGGCGACGCCAAGCCGACGAGCGCGACGATGGTGAGCGCGGTGGTGATCGCCTTCATGGGCTCCTCCCTCATTCCACTTGCCGGGGCTCGCCCGACCGCTCGGCCACCACGGCGGTGCAGTCGGGGAACGTCTCGAACGCGAACCAGTCGGGCGGCACCCACAGCGCTTCCGAGACCACCACGATTTCTTCGCGGGTCACCGGATCGCGGAAGTTGACGAGCTCGAACGCGACCGAGCCGTCGGGCGCCACCTCGAAGACGCGGCCCTGCATGGCGCTGGTCACGGCGACCGTGCCGTCGGGCAGGCGCTGGTGCTTGCCGCGGATGCCGGTGTGGAAGCCGTAAGCCGTGCCGTCGACCAGCTCGTCGACGGCATAGGTGGCGGGATCGACGGTGACGATGCGGCTCGGACCCCGGTTCATGTTGTTGTCGAACATCAAAATCCGGCCGTCGGGCAGCCAGTCCGGGTCGTGCTGGCGGCGGGCCATGCCGAAGCGGTACCAGCGGACCACCGCCGTATCGGGGTCGACCACCATCACCAGGTTCAGCGAGCGAAAGCTCAACAACAGGTCCTGCGGCTCGAAGCCCGCAAAGCGGTCGGCGAGCGCGGCGGGCAGGGGATCGACGTCGTTCATGTGGTGGGGGTCGTGCGACCACTTGGGGACGTCGCGGCTGGCGTCGTCGACCTGACGGATGCCCAGAACGTCGATGTCGGGATTGGCCGCCATGATGTCGTGGAGGTGGAACTGGCGCAGCGTCCGGCCATCGACGGCGTCGAGCTCGACGATGTAGTCGCGGAAGTTCTCGTCGATCGGCACACCCGGCTCCTCCGCGGGCCCGGCGCGCAGGGCCCATACCGAATCGGTTCCGGGGTCGTAGGTCACGGCGTGGTGGTAGCCGCCGGTTCGCGTCCACTGCTCGCGGCCACAGACGTCGAAGCGCCGCAGCGACTTGCCGTGATCGAAGCCGAAGACGACCGAGCCGTCGCGCAAGAGGGCGAAGCCGTGCGGGAACTTGTAGAACGGGGTCTGGACCTCGACGCCTTCAGGCACTTCGACGCCCTGCTCGTGCAGGTGCCAGACATGGCGCACCGTCATCTCGGGGTCGAGGGCGAGGGCGGCGTGGACGCGCTCGCCGGCGAGCTCGAACATGCCGACCACGACGCGCCAGCCGGGGCTCGCGGCCGCGTCGTGGCGCACATGGACGCCGGCGAGGTCGATGCCGGCGGCGGTCCGCACCGGCGCGAGGTCGTCGTCGAGGTCGAAGCTCAAGGGCTCGATCAGGTTGGCGTGGGTCTCGCGGTCGACCTGCCGGGTGGTCTCGTAGACCGAGGAGAACAGCTCGTAGGTCGCGTTGCCGAAGGCTCGCACGCCGTGACCGACGGAGCTGACGACCGGCACCCCGCCGCCGCGCTCGGCATGGACCATGGCGCCGAGCAGCGCGACCCCGGCGCCGATGGCGAGGACGAAAATGGAGCCGACGAAATACAACGGCACCGTTAGGTTCAACAGATCTCGCAGGCGCCGCACACCAACCTCTCGTCGCTCGGACCGCACCGATCACGACAGATGGACGTTGCGTTGCGCCCCCTATTCCGCAGCGCCGCCGCGGTCGACGGGTGCCGGCCCTCCAGGCGGTCGTCGCCGGTGCCAACCCGACCGTAACCGCCGCGGTGGCACCCTTTCGGCGAGGCGACCAATTCCGCTCGGCACGGACCATCTCCGCTCGGCACGAGGGCCGGTGGCGAACGGCGGTCGCAGCAGGCGGGCGCGCGGCGACGGGTGGAGGCGAGACTGCGGTTCGAAAGCGACGATCTCGCGCGGGCCGGGCGTGTCCTCGCCCTGGCTTCGGTGCTGCTGGCGCCGGGTGCGACAGCGGCCGCCGGCTGGCAGGTGAGCGAGACCGACGGCTTCGGCTGGCGGCGCGCGTTGGTCACCGCCGGCGACGACCGCCTCGCCGTCGTCTGCCCGCCCGGCGCCGCGCCGTTCGCGGTGCCGGTGCTGAGCGGGACCGCCATCATCGGCGCAGCGGGCCGCCACACCCTCGGCCTCGACGTCGACGGCGCGCGCTACGAGCAGCCGATGGCGTGCTCGGCCGTGTTCTGCGAAGCCGACCTCTCGCCCGCCACGTTGCGGGCGCTGGCGCGCGGCCAACGGCTGACGATCTGGGTCGACGAACGGCGCGGGCCGAGCTTTTCGCTCGTGGGCGCCGCGGCGGCGCTGCGCGCGTGCAGTCCGGGCTACTGAGGGGCTCGCCACGGCGAGCCCGGCGGCACGGCGGCGTCAGGCCGCTTCGACGGCCTCCACCAGCGCCTCGGCGATCTGGACCTGGCGCTCGGCGCGGGTGCGCGCCGGCCCTTCCGCGGTAAGCTCGGCGAAGTCGCGCCGGGCGGTGTCCAGCCGCGTGGCCGCCGTCTCGCGCCCGACCTCGGCCAGATCCATGCCCTCCTCGGTGAGCAGGATGCAACCCTCCGCCCGGACCTCGGCGAAGCCGCCGGCGACGAAGAACCGCTTGACGATCGCGCCGCCGTCGTGGACGGCGACGGCGCCGGGACGCAGCAGCACGACCAGGGGCGCGTGCTCGACGAGGATGCCGAGATCGCCGTCCTCGCCGGGCATCACCACCATGTCGCAGGCCTCGCTCGCCAGCTCGCTTTCCGGCGACACCAGCTCGAAGTTCAGCTTGTCGGCCACCGCCTCCGCTCCCGCCTCAGGTCTCGGCCGCCATCTTCTGGGCCTTTTCCATCGCCTCCTCGATGTTGCCGACCATGTAGAAGGCGCCCTCGGGCAGGTGATCGTAGTCCCCCTCGACGATCCCCTTGAACCCCTTGATGGTGTCCTCCACCGACACCAACTTGCCCGATGTGCCGGTAAAAACCTCGGCGACGAAGAAGGGCTGAGACAAAAAGCGCTGGATCTTGCGGGCGCGGGCGACGGTGAGCTTGTCGTCCTCGCTGAGCTCTTCCATGCCGAGAATGGCGATGATGTCCTGCAGCGCCTTGTACTTCTGCAAGGTCTCCTGGACCGCGCGCGCCACCTTGTAGTGCTCGTCGCCGACGACCGCCGGCTCGAGGATGCGCGAGGTCGAATCGAGCGGGTCCACCGCCGGGTAGATGCCCTGCTCGGAGATCGAGCGCGACAGCACCGTCGTCGCGTCGAGATGCGAGAAGGTCGTCGCCGGCGCCGGATCGGTCAGATCGTCGGCGGGCACGTAGACCGCCTGCACCGAGGTGATCGAGCCCTTCGTGGTCGAGGTGATGCGCTCCTGCAGCTCGCCCATATCGGTGCCGAGCGTCGGCTGATAGCCCACCGCCGAGGGGATGCGGCCGAGCAGCGCCGAGACCTCCGCGCCCGCCTGGGTGAACCGGAAGATGTTGTCGACGAAAAACAGGACGTCGGAGCCCTCGTTGTCGCGGAAGTATTCGGCGACGGTCAGCCCCGAGAGGCCGACCCGGGCGCGGGCGCCGGGGGGCTCGTTCATCTGACCGTAGATCAACGCGACCTTGGACTTGGAGATGTCGTCGAGGTCGATGACCTTGGAATCGACCATCTCCCAGTAGAGGTCGTTGCCCTCGCGCGTGCGCTCGCCGACGCCGGCGAACACCGAGAAACCGCCGTGCGCCTTCGCGATGTTGTTGATGAGCTCCATGATCAAGACGGTCTTGCCGACGCCGGCGCCGCCGAACAGGCCGATCTTACCGCCCTTGGGGTAGGGGGTGAGCAGGTCGACGACCTTGATGCCGGTGACCAGGATCTCGGTTTCGGTGGACTGGTCGACGAACTCCGGCGCCGACTGGTGGATCGGCATCGAGACGTCGGACCCGATCGGCCCGCGCTCGTCGACCGCCTCGCCGACGACGTTGAGGATGCGGCCGAGCGTCTTGCGGCCCACGGGCACGGCGATGGGTTCGCCGGTGTTGATGACCTCCTGGCCGCGCGTCAGGCCGTCGGTGCCGTCCATGGCGATGGTGCGGACGGTGGACTGGCCGAGATGCTGGGCCACCTCCAGCACGAGCCGCTGACCGTTCACCTCGGTGTGGAGCGCCGTCAGGATCGCCGGTAGGTCGCCCTCGAACTCGACGTCGACGACGGCGCCCGTGACCTGCGCGATGCGGCCCGTCGAAACGTTGGTCGTGCTCAGCTCGTCCATGGTCCCGTCCCGTCTGCGGCCCGGCTCAAAGCGCTTCGGCGCCGGACACGATCTCGATGAGTTCATTGGTGATCGCCGCCTGGCGCTGACGGTTGTAGCTCAGCGTCAGCTTGTCGATCATCTCGCCGGCGTTGCGGGTGGCGTTGTCCATCGCCGCCATCCTGGCCCCCTGCTCGGAGGCCGCGTTCTCCAACAGCGCGCGGTAGATCTGCACCGCCAGGTTCGTCGGCAGCAGCTCGGAGAGGATGCGCTCCTCGCCCGGCTCGAAGTCGTAGAGCGGGCCGGGCTCGTTCGAGACCTCGGCCCCGGCCGCCGCGCGCGGCGGCACCTCCACCGGAACCAGCTGCTGGAAGGTGAGCTCCGAGCTGATCGCGGTCTTGAAGCGGTTGTAGATGATGGTGGCGCGGTCGATCTCGCCGGCGTCGAAGCGGTCGGTCACCATCTGCGCGATGCGCTCGGCGTCGGCGAAGGGGATCTGCCGCTTCGAGACCACGTCCGCGACGTATTCCTCGATCAGGTGGCCGCGGTCGCGGCGCAGGAGATCGCGGCCCTTGCGGCCGATGCAGATGAGGCGCACCCGCTTGCCGTCGCCCTCGAGCTCGGCGATGCGCCGGCGTGCGCCGCGCACGATCGAGCTGTTGAAGCCGCCGCACAGGCCCCGGTCGGCGGTGGCGACCAGCAACAGATGGGTGTCGTCGCTCTCGCTGCCGGACAGCAGCCGCGGCGCTTCCGGCATACCCTCGACGCCGCGCGCGAGATTGGCCAGCATCTCCGCCATCTTCTCGGCGAAGGGACGCGAGCGCTCGGCCTGTTGCTGGGCGCGCTTCAGCTTCGACGACGCCACCAGCTTCATCGCGCTGGTGATCTTCTTCGTCTGCTTGACGCTGTTGATGCGGTTGCGGAGTTCTTTGAGGCTCATGGCCGGATCTCAGGCGAACGCTTTGGCGTAGCCGTCGAGGAGCGACTTGAGCTTACCCTCGGTGCCGCCGTCGAGCTGGCCGGTGTCGCGGATCGCTTTCAGGATGTCCCGACCGTTGGCGTTGACCTCGTGGATCAGACCCTCCTCGAACCGCTGCACCTCGCGGACGTCGATCGGGTCGAGGTAGCCGTTGACGCCGGCGTAGATGACGCAGACCTGCATCTCGTTGGTGAGCGGCGAGTACTGCCCCTGCTTCAAGAGCTCGGTGAGCCGCGCCCCCCGGCTCAACAGCCGCTGTGTCGCCGCGTCCAGGTCGGAGGCGAACTGCGCGAACGCCGCCATCTCACGATACTGGGCCAGTTCCAGCTTGATGGTGCCGGCGACCTTCTTCATGGCCTTGGTCTGGGCCGAGGATCCGACGCGGCTGACCGAGAGGCCGACGTTCACCGCGGGCCGGATGCCCTGATAGAACAGATCTGTTTCCAGAAAGATCTGGCCGTCGGTGATCGAGATGACGTTGGTGGGGATGAACGCGCCGACGTCGTTGGCCTGCGTCTCGACGATGGGCAGGGCGGTGAGCGAACCGCCGCCGTGGTCGTCGTTGAGCTTCGCCGCCCGCTCCAGCAGGCGCGAATGGAGGTAGAACACGTCGCCCGGATAGGCTTCACGGCCCGGCGGGCGGCGCAGGAGCAGCGACATCTGGCGATACGCCGTCGCCTGCTTGGAGAGGTCGTCGTAGACGATGACGGCGTGCATACCGTTGTCGCGAAAGTACTCGCCCATCGCGCAGCCGGCGTACGGCGCCAGGAACTGCATGGGCGCCGGATCCGATGCGGTGGCGGCGACGACGATGGAATAGTCCATGGCGCCGTTGTCCTCGAGGGTCTTCACCAGCCGGGCCACGGTGGAGCGCTTCTGGCCGACGGCGACGTAGACGCAGTAGAGCTTCTGGCTCTCGTCGTCGCCCGCGGCCTGGTTGTAGGGGCGCTGGTTGATGAAGGCGTCGACGGCGATGGCGGTCTTGCCGGTCTGGCGGTCGCCGATGATGAGCTCGCGCTGACCGCGGCCGATCGGGATCAGGCTGTCGATCGCCTTGATGCCGGTGAGCATCGGCTCGTGCACCGACTTGCGCGGCATGATGCCCGGCGCCTTGACGTCCACCAGCCGGCGCTCGGTCGCCTCGATCGCCCCCTTGCCGTCGAGCGGGTTGCCGAGCGGGTCGACCACCCGCCCCAACAGCCCCTTGCCCACGGGCGCGTCGACGATCGACTTGGTCCGCTTGACGAGATCGCCCTCGGCGATGTTGCGGTCGTCGCCGAAGATCACGATGCCGACGTTGTCGCTCTCCAGGTTGAGGGCCATGCCGCGCGTGCCGTCGGCGAACTCCACCATCTCCGCGGCCTGAACCTGGTCGAGGCCGTAGGCGCGCGCGATGCCGTCGCCCACGCTGAGCACCCGGCCGACCTCGGCCACCTCCGCCTCGGCGCCGAAATTCGCGATCTGGTCTTTGAGGATGGCGGAGATTTCCGCCGCGCGGATGTCCATCAGCCGGCCCCTCTCATGGCGAGCTCCAGATGTCGGAGTTTGGTTTTGACGGAGGCGTCGATCATGCGCGAGCCGAGGCGCACGACGAGGCCACCGAGCAGCTCTGGATCGACCGCGGTCTCGAGTTCGACCGTCTTGCCGAGCGCGCGCGCGGCCATCTCGCGGACGGCGTCGGCCTGCTCCGGCGCCAGCGGCACGGCGGAGACGACTTCGACCGTCGCCCGCCCCTGATGCTCGGCCACCAACGTGTCGAAGGCGGTGACCATGGCGGCGAGCAGGTCGAGGCGCTCCTGCTCGCCCAGCACGCCCAGAAAACGCACCGTCAGGTCGCGGAAGCCGGCCTTGTCGCCGAGGGCGCGGGCGATGCCG
>CAZCVH010000097.1:3421-7045 GCA_964502115.1 uncultured Geminicoccaceae bacterium | reverse complement strand
ACAGCTCCGGGTCGTCGACCTGGTCGACCTTGTTCAAGAACACCACCAGCGCCGGCACCCCGACCTGGCGCGCCAACAGGATGTGCTCGCGGGTCTGCGGCATCGGACCGTCCGCCGCCGACACCACCAGAATCGCCCCGTCCATCTGGGCCGCCCCGGTGATCATGTTCTTGACGTAGTCGGCGTGACCCGGACAGTCGACGTGGGCGTAGTGCCGGTTGCCCGTCGAATACTCCACGTGCGCCGTGTTGATGGTGATCCCCCGCGCCTTCTCCTCCGGCGCCCGGTCGATGTTGTCGTACGAGGTGTACGCGCCGCCACCCGTCTCCGACAGCACCTTCGTGATCGCCGCCGTCAGCGTCGTCTTGCCGTGGTCGACGTGACCGATCGTGCCGATGTTGGCGTGCGGCTTGCTGCGATCGAACTTTACCTTCGCCATGTCGTAACTCCAACCGCCGCTTGCTCAGGCGTATTTCGCTTTGATTTCTTCCGCGACCATCTGCGGCACGGGCGCGTAATGGTCGAAAAACATGGTGAATTGCGCCCGGCCCTGACTGAGCGAGCGCAACGTGTTGACGTAGCCGAACATCGTCGCGAGCGGCACGTAGGCGTTGACGACCTGCGCGATCCCCCGCGGTTCCATACCCGTGACCTGGCCACGCCGGCTGTTCAGGTCACCGATGATGTCGCCCATGTACTCTTCGGGCGTCACCACCTCGACCTTCATCACCGGCTCCAGCAACTGCGGCGCCGCCTTGGGAATGCCCTCGCGGAACGCCTGGCGCGCGGCGATCTCGAACGCCATGACCGAGCTGTCGACGTCGTGGAACTGCCCGTCGACCAGTTCGCAGCGCAGGTCGACCATCGGGAAGCCGGCGACCAGCCCCGACGACATCGAGTTCTCGAGCCCCTTCTGCACGCCCGGGATGTACTCCTTGGGAATCGAACCCCCGACGATCTTGCTTTCGAACACGAAGCCCTCGCCCGGCTCCGCCGGCCTGAAGTTGACCTTGACCCGCGCGAACTGACCGGAACCACCGGTCTGCTTCTTGTGCGTGTAGTCGACATCGGACGGGCGCGTGATCGTTTCGCGATAGGCCACCTGTGGCTGACCGATATTGGCGTCGACCTTGAACTCGCGCTTCATGCGGTCGACGATGATCTCGAGATGGAGCTCGCCCATTCCCTTGATCACGGTCTGGCCGCTTTCGGGATCCGTCGACACCCGGAACGACGGATCCTCTTGAGCGAGGCGGTTCAGCGCCGTCGCCATCTTCTCCTGATCGGTCTTGGTCTTGGGCTCGACCGCGATCTCGATGACGGGATCGGGGAACTCCATACGCTCCAGCACGACCGGTTTGGAGGCGTCGCAGAGGGTGTCGCCGGTGGTCGTGTCCTTGAGCCCGACGAAGGCGACGATGTCGCCGGCGCGGGCGTCCTTGAGCTCTTCCCGCGAGTTGGCGTGCATCAACAGGATGCGGCCGATGCGCTCGCGCTTGCCCTTGACCGAGTTCAGCGCATAGGACCCGGCCTCGACGACGCCGGAATAGACCCGCGCGAAGCTGAGCGAGCCGACATAGGGATCGCTCATGATCTTGAACGCCAACGCCGCGAACGGCTCGCCGTCGGAGGCGTTGCGGACGATCTCCACGTCGCTGTCCGGCACCACGCCCTTACAGCCGGCGACCTCCATCGGCGACGGCAGAAACTCGACCACCGCGTCCAACAGCGGCTGCACGCCCTTGTTCTTGAAAGCGGAGCCGCACATCACCGGCACGAATTTGGCTTCCAGCGTGCCCTTGCGGATCAGCCGCAACAGCGTCGCCTCGTCCGGCTCCTCACCCTCGAAGAACCGCTCGAGCACGTCGTCGTCGAGTTCGACCGCCGCCTCGATCAGCTTTTGGCGATACTCTTCCGCCTGCGCCTGGTGTTCGGCCGGGATCGGGCGGTGGTGGAACGTCGCCCCGAGCGCCTCGCCGTCCCAGATCAACGCATCGTTGCGGATCAGATCGACGTTGCCCGCATAATCGCTCTCGCGCCCGATCGGCAGGGTCAGCACCAGCGGCGTCGCCCCGAGCCGATCCTCGATCATGCCGACGCAACGCAGGAAATCCGACCCCATCCGATCCATCTTGTTGACGAAGCAGAGGCGCGGCACGTTGTACTTGTCGGCTTGCCGCCACACCGTCTCGGATTGCGGCTCGACCCCGGCGACGGAATCGAACACGGCCACCGCGCCATCGAGCACGCGCAAGGAGCGCTCGACCTCGATCGTGAAATCGACGTGGCCGGGCGTGTCGATGATGTTGACGCGGTGGTCGCGCCAAAAGGTCGTCGTCGCGGCCGAGGTGATCGTGATGCCGCGCTCCTGCTCCTGCTCCATCCAATCCATCGCGGCCGAGCCCTCGTGGACCTCGCCGATCTTGTAGGACTTGCCGGTGTAATAGAGGATGCGCTCCGTCGTCGTCGTTTTACCGGCATCGATGTGGGCCATGATGCCGATATTGCGGTAGCGCTCGAGCGGGATGTCGCGCGGCATGGCTCGGGTCCGGTCTCCGGTTACCAGCGGTAGTGCGAGAAGGCGCGGTTGGCTTCCGCCATCCGCAACGTGTCCTCGCGCTTCTTGTAGGCGGCGCCGCGATTGTTCGCGGCGTCCATCACCTCACCGGCGAGCCGGTCGGTCATCGTCTTCTCCGAGCGCTTCGACGCCGCCTGGATCAGCCAGCGGATCGCCAGCGCTTGGCGCCGCTCCGGCCGCACCTCGACGGGGACCTGGTAGGTGGCGCCGCCGACGCGCCGCGAGCGCACCTCCAAGGTCGGCTTCACGTTCTCCAGCGCCTCGTGGAACACCTGCAGCGGCTCGCTCCTCATGCGCGCCTCGACCTTTTCGAACGCCCCGTAGACGATCCGCTCGGCCGTCGACTTCTTGCCATCCTTCATCAAATTGTTGACGAACTTGGCCAGAATCGTGTCGTGGAACTTGGGATCCGGGAGGATCTCGCGCTTTTCGGCGGCATGACGACGCGACATCGACTCGCTCCCTACTTCGGCCGCTTGGCGCCGTATTTCGAACGCCGCTGACGCCGATTGGTGACGCCCTTGGTGTCGAGGCTGCCGCGGATGATGTGGTAGCGGACGCCCGGCAGGTCTTTGACGCGCCCGCCGCGGATCATCACCACCGAATGCTCCTGGAGGTTGTGGCCCTCGCCGGGGATGTAGCTGGTCACCTCGTAGCCGTTGGTCAGCCGCACGCGCGCCACCTTGCGCAGCGCCGAGTTCGGCTTCTTCGGCGTGGTGGTGTAGACACGCGTGCAGACCCCGCGCTTTTGCGGGCAGCTCTGCATCGCCGCCACCTTGTTCTGGGTCGGCGGTTTCTCGCGCGCGTTGCGCACCAACTGGTTGATCGTCGGCATGGACGCCTCGAACCTCTCGCTCAGGTCGTCGAAGACGGCAACGACGAAGGACCGCACCCCGACTTTGGGGTGGGTACACCGTGCTACCCCGAATTGTGTCACTTTGACCTCGGCGACGCGTTTGGCTCGCGTGGAGCCACCACCACCGCCCCAAAGAAAGCGTTCCCGTCTGTACGCGCGCCTCCGCAGACCGTCAAGGCCTTCCGCGGCG
>CAZCVH010000097.1:0-3321 GCA_964502115.1 uncultured Geminicoccaceae bacterium | reverse complement strand
CCGCGGCGCCCGGCGACCCCGTCGCGCCGCGAGCCTCGCGGACGCCCTGTTCAGTCGTCCCCGAGATCGGGCAGCCGCAGCGGTTCCGGCTCCTTGTCCAGTTCCGGCGGCGCGAACCGCTCTTCCTGCCCGAGCCGGCTCTGCAGGCGCGGGAGGACACCGCCGGTACCGGCGGGGATGAGCCGGCCGACGATGACGTTTTCCTTCAGCCCCAAAAGATCGTCGCTCTTGCCGGCGAACGCCGCCTCGGTCAGCACCCGCGTGGTCTCCTGGAACGACGCGGCCGAGATGAAGGACGGCGTCTGCAGGCTCGCCTTGGTGATGCCCTGCAGCACCGGGATCGCACCCGCCGGTCGCTTGTCCTGGCGCTTGATCAGCTCGTTGGTCTTGATGAACTCGAGGCGGTCGACCTGCTCGCCGACCAGGAACGTGGTCTCGCCCGGCTCGGTGACTTCGACCTTCTGCAGCATCTGGCGCATGACGACCTCGATGTGCTTGTCGTCGATCTTGACGCCCTGCAAGCGATAGACTTCCTGGATCTCCGCACACAGATACTCGGCCAGGGCCGGGACGCCGAGCACGCGCAAGATGTCGTGCGGCACCGGATTGCCGTCGACGATCGGATCACCCGGCGCGACGATGTCGCCGTCCTGCACGACGATGTGGCGCCCCTTCGGGATCAGATATTCCCGCGGCTCCGCCGCTTGGCCCGCAGGCACGCTGTCCTCGTCCGGCACGATCCGCAGACGACGCTTCGCTTTATAGTCCTTCTGGAACTCGATGCGCCCCTGGATTTCGGCGATGACCGCCGGATCCTTGGGCTTGCGCGCCTCGAACAGCTCGGCGACCCGCGGCAGACCACCGGTGATGTCGCGGGTCTTGGAGGCCTCCTTCGGGATGCGGGCGAGGATGTCGCCGGCGTGGACGTCGGCGCCGTGCTCGATGGTGAGGATCGCCGCCACCGGGAGATAGTAACGCGCCTCGTTGCCGTTGGCGAACTTGAGCGGGTTGCCGTTCTCGTCCTGCAGCAGGAGCGACGGCCGTAGGGTGCCCGAGCGCGCCGTCTGCGGGGTGATGACCTCCTTCGAGGCCTTGCCGGTCGCCTCGTCCACGACCTCCTTGTAGGTCGTGCCCTCGATCATGTCCTGATAGGCGATCCGTCCGGCCATCTCGGTCACGATCGGCAGGGTGTGCGGATCCCACTCCGCCAGCCGCTGCCCCTTCTGCACCGCCGCGCCCGGCTCCAGCGTCAAGCGCGTGCCGGTCTGCAGCTTGTGCCGCGCCTTTTCCCGACCCATCGCGTCGTAGATGACGAGCTCGGAATTCCGGCCCATCACGATCAACCGCCCCTCGCTGTCCTCCACCAACGAGGGCCGAACGATCTCGAAGGTGCCGTCGACGACGGCATCGATCGTGCTCTCCTCGGTTTGGGCCTGCGCCGCGCCGCCGATGTGGAAGGTCCGCATCGTCAGCTGCGTCCCCGGCTCGCCGATGGACTGCGCGGCGATGACGCCGATCCCCTCGCCCGTGTTCACCGGGGTGCCGCGCGCCAGGTCGCGGCCGTAGCACTTGGCGCACACGCCGCCGACCGTTTCGCAGGTCAAGACCGAGCGCACCTGCATGGCGTCGACCTTGGCCTCCTCGATCCTCGCGGCGTCGCGCTCGTCGACGAGCGTTCCCTTCGGCACGATCACCTCGCCCGTCGCCGGGTCGAGGACGTCCTCGGCGACGGTGCGACCGAGCACCCGCTCGCCCAGCGCTTCGACGACGTCGCCGCCCGACACCGCCGCGGTCAACCGTAGCGACTGCTCCGTCCCGCAATCGTCCTCATAGACGATGCAATCCTGCGCCACGTCGACGAGCCGCCGCGTTAGATAGCCCGAATTCGCCGTCTTCAGGGCGGTGTCGGCCAACCCCTTACGAGCGCCGTGCGTCGAGTTGAAGTACTCGAGAACGGTCAGGCCTTCTTTGAAGTTCGAGATGATCGGGGTCTCGATGATCTCGCCGGACGGCTTGGCCATCAAACCGCGCATGCCGGCGAGCTGCTTCATCTGCGCCGGGCTGCCGCGCGCCGAGCTGTCGGACATCATGAAGATCGAATTCGGCTGCTTCTTCGCCGCGTCCGGGTCCTCGTCGCCGCGGATCGCCGCCATCATCCGATCGGCCACCTTGTCCGAGCAGGACTGCCAGGCGTCCACGACCTTGTTGTACTTCTCGCCGCGGGTGATCAGGCCGTCGGCATACTGCTTCTCGAAAGCCTTTACCTGCTCTTGGGTCTCGCCGACGAACTTCGTCTTCTCGGCCGGGATGACCATGTCGTCCTTGCCGAAGGAGATGCCGGCCTGCGCGGCGCGCCGGAAACCGATGGTCATGAGCCGGTCGGCGAAGACGACGGACTCCTTCTGACCGCAGTGACGATAGACCTCGTCCATCAGGTTCGAGACGTCGCGCTTGCGCAGCACCCGGTTCACCAGCTTGTCGAAGCTGACGTTGCGGTGTTGCGGCAGGATCTCGTAGATCAACAGACGGCCGGGCGTGGTCTCGACCCGCTGCGGCAGGCTGGACCCGTCCTCCTGGACGATGTGGATCCGGCAGACGATCTTCGCGTGCAGACCGACGATGCCGTTGGCGAGGGCGTGGAACAGCTCGTCCGTGCCCGCGAACGTCATGCCCGCGCCGGGCTGATCCTCCAGCATCAACGAGATGTAGTAGAGCCCGAGGACGATGTCCTGCGTCGGCACGATGATCGGCTTGCCGTTGGCCGGGCTCAGGATGTTGTTGGTCGACATCATGAGCACACGGGCTTCGAGCTGCGCCTCCAACGACAACGGCACGTGCACCGCCATCTGGTCGCCGTCGAAGTCGGCATTGAAGGCGGTGCACACCAGCGGGTGCAGCTGAATCGCCTTGCCCTCGATCAGCACCGGCTCGAACGCCTGAATGCCCAAGCGGTGCAGCGTCGGCGCCCGGTTCAACAGCACCGGATGCTCGCGGATGACCTGCTCGAGGATGTCCCAGACCTCCGGCCGCTCCTTTTCGACCATGCGCTTGGCGGCCTTGATGGTCTGAGCTTTGCCGTAGAGCTCCAACTTCGCGTAGACGAACGGCTTGAAGAGCTCCAGCGCCATCTTCTTCGGCAGGCCGCACTGGTGCAGCTTGAGCTCGGGGCCGACGACGATGACCGAGCGGCCGGAATAATCGACCCGCTTGCCCAACAGGTTCTGGCGAAACCGGCCCTGCTTACCCTTCAGCATGTCGGACAGCGACTTCAGCGGACGCTTGTTCGCGCCGGTGATGACGCGGCCGCGGCGGCCGTTGTCG
>CAZCVH010000096.1:0-7074 GCA_964502115.1 uncultured Geminicoccaceae bacterium | reverse complement strand
GCTGGGCGCGGCGCAGGTTGTAGAAGCGCTGGACGGTCTTCGGGTCGCGCGCGAAGGCCTCCGGCGTCGCCACGTCCTCGAGGCGGTGACCCTCCCACAGGCCACCGGCGCCGCGGAAGGTCTGCAGGCCGGACTCGGCGGAGATGCCGGCGCCGGTGAGGACGACGATGGAGCCGTGGGCAGCGATCATGGCCGCGGGTCCCGAGCGCGATGAACCGAAAACGACGACGGCGCGGATCGCCACGGGATGGCTCCGGGGGCCGGATTCGAACCGGCGACCGATCGGTTAACAGCCGATTGCTCTACCGCTGAGCTACCCCGGATCGCGGACAAGCGCCTATAGCAGCGCCCGCGCGACCGCGCAATTCAAAGCCTGGAGGCCCGGGCCGGAATCGAACCGACGTACGAGGATTTGCAGTCCTCTGCATCACCACTCTGCCACCGGGCCGATGGCCGCCGGTATGTGACAAGGCCAGCGGGCGCGGTCAAGCGCGCCGGTGCCGACGGCCCCGACCAAGGGCGGCGATCCGGCCTGTTGGCGGCGGCCGCGCGAGCCGCCATTCTCCGCGCGGTCGCGACACCGGAGGGCTGCCGTATGGACGACGCCGCGCGTCGACGCACGATGGTGGAGAACCAGCTCCGCCCCAACAACGTCACCGACCCGCGGGTGCTGGAGGCGATGCAGAGCGTGCCCCGGCCGCCGTTCCTGCCGGCCCATCTCAAGGGCGTCGCCTACAACGACGACGACATCCAACTGCCGGGCGGCCGCTTTTTGATCGAGCCTTTGGTGCTCGCCCGCATGCTCGAGGTCGCCGAGTGCGACGGCAGCGGAACCGCCCTCGTGATCGGTTGCGACACCGGCTACGCCGCGGTGGTCGCCGCGCGCCTGGTCGCCACGGTGTTCGCGCTGGTCGACCCGGAGCGCGTCGACGAGGTCGAGCGCCGCGCCGCCGGGCTCGACGGCGACAACGTCTTCGCGGTTCCCGGCGCCGACCCGCTCGCCGGCCACCCCGCCAAGGCGCCCTACGACGTGGTCCTCGTCATCGGCCACGTGCCCGAGATCCCCGCCGCCCTGCTCGACCAACTCGCCGAAGGCGGCCGGTTGGTGGCGGTGGTGGGTGACGACCGGATGGGCCGCGGCACCGTCGTCCACCGCGTCAACGGCCACGACGGCCGGCGCCCGCTGTTCGACGCCGCCATCCCACCGCTGCGCGGGCTCAAGCCGAAGATCGCCTTCGAGTTCTGACGGCATCGCGCGCAACCGCGGCACGCGGGCGATGTCTGGAGAGTGCGATCGGGCGCGACCATGTCGAAGCGAAAACCGCACGACCCGGCGCAGGTTCGGTCGTCTCACCCTCGCCGTGGTCCCGGCGACCGTCGGACCCGCCCTCGCCCGGGTGGAGGCGTCGCCACCGGTCGAGCGCCCCGCCGGGTGAGGCGGCGGCCACCGCCGACGGCGGCTCCCGGTCGTCGCGATCGACCGCTTTAGCGCGCCGTTAACCGTGGCCGCCCATGCTCGCGCGGTCGTCGCGACAGCTTCGGCGCCACCTTCGTGGAGCGCGATCATGAGCCAGGGCGAAACGGCCCCCGAGCCGTCGATGGACGAGATTCTCTCCTCCATCCGCAAGATCATCGCCGATGACGAGACGGAAGAGCCGGCGGTAGCGCCGCCCGACACCACAGCGCTCGCGAACGACGCCGCCGCGCCCGACGGCGGCGACGAGCCAGCGCCCGACGGTGGCGACGAGGACGACATTTTGGAGCTGACCGAGGACGACGAGATCGCCGCCGTCGGCGACAGCGACCGCGTCGACGCGCCCGCGGACGGCGAACCGGAGACGGTGGCGGAGACCGGTCCGCTCGATCTGGACGACGATCCGCTGGATGACGATCCGGTCCGTGCGGAGGCGATGGAGGTAGCCGCTCTCGCCGCCGAGCCCGCCGGCTCGCGGCCAGCGGGGCGAGCCGACGACGCCGGCGCGGCGGCCGGGTCGAGCGACGTGCTGCTGGACGCCGGGGCCGCGACGGCGGCGAACGGTCCCTTGCAACGGCTCTCGGCGGCGATGTCGCAGGGCGCGGCGATCCCCGGCGGCGAGCGCACGATCGAGGCCTTCCTCGCCGATCTCGTCCGCCCCGAACTGAAGGCGTGGCTGGATCAGCATCTGCCGGGGCTGGTGGAGCGCATCGTCGAGCGCGAGATCAAAAAGCTGGTGCGCGACGCTCAGCCCGACTGACGCCGGCGCCGGCCACCGCGGGGCGTGCTTGAAGCGGGGAGGACGTTTGTCTAGAACGCCCGAACCTGCGCCGACCCCCGGATGCTGCCGGAGCCATGCTCGACAAGACCTACGATCCCGCCGCGGTCGAGGCGGGCCGCGACCAAGCCTGGCAAGCGGCCGGGCGCTACCGCCCGAGCGGCCGTGGCGCGCCTTATTGCATCATGATGCCGCCGCCCAACGTCACCGGCTCGCTCCACATGGGGCACGCCTTGAACCACACGGTTCAAGACACGCTGATCCGCCTCAAGCGCATGCAGGGCCGCGACACCCTCTGGCAGCCCGGCACCGACCACGCCGGCATCGCCACGCAGATGGTGGTCGAGCGTGAGCTCGCGAACGAGGGCACGAGCCGGCGCGCCATCGGCCGCGAGGCCTTCGTCGAGCGCGTCTGGCAGTGGAAGGCCGAAAGCGGGCGGACGATCGTCAACCAGCTGCGGCGGCTGGGCGCCTCGCCCGACTGGTCGCGCGAGCGCTTCACCATGGACGAGGGTCTGTCCGCGGCGGTCAAGCGTGCCTTCGTCACGCTGCATCGCGAGGGGCTGATCTACAAGGACGAGCGGCTGGTAAACTGGGATTGCCAGCTGCACACCGCGATCTCCGATCTGGAGGTCGTTTCCAAGGAGGTCGACGGCCGGCTCTGGCACTTCGCCTACCCGCTCGAGGACGGCAGCGCCAGCATCACCGTCGCGACGACGCGGCCCGAGACCATGCTCGGCGACACCGGCGTCGCCGTGCACCCCGACGACGAACGCTACGCCCACCTCGTCGGCAAGCACGTCGTCCTGCCGCTGGTGGGCCGGCGCATCCCGATCGTCGCCGACGCGTACTCCGACCCCGAGAAGGGGACGGGCGCGGTCAAGATCACCCCCGCCCACGACTTCAACGACTTCGAGGTCGGCCGCCGCCAAGGGCTCGAAGCGCTCAACATCCTCGATCCCGACGGCCGGCTGAACGACACCGTGCCGGCGGTCTATCAGGGCCTCGACCGCTTCGCCGCGCGCGACCGCGTCGTCGCCGATCTGGAGGCCGCGGGCGTGCTCGTGAAGGTCGAGCCCTACCGCTACATGGTCCCCTTCGGCGACCGCTCCGACACGGTCATCGAGCCCTACCTCACCGACCAGTGGTTCTGCGACGCGCCGACGCTGGCGAAAGACGCGATCGCCGCGGTGGAAGACGGCCGGACCGAGTTCGTGCCGGCGAACTGGGCGGCGACCTATTTCGACTGGATGCGCAACATCCAGCCCTGGTGTATCTCGCGCCAGCTGTGGTGGGGGCACCGCATCCCGGCGTGGTACGGCCCCGATCGCGCCGTCTTCGTCGCGGAGAGCGAGGCCGACGCTCGCGCGGCCGCGCGCGCCCACTACGGTCGCGAGGTCGTGCTCGAGCGGGACCCCGACGTCCTCGACACCTGGTTCTCGTCGGGCTTGTGGCCCTTCTCCACCCTGGACTGGCCCGAGGGCGGCCCGGAGCTCGCGCGCTACTACCCCACCGACGTGCTTGTCACCGGCTTCGACATCATTTTCTTCTGGGTCGCGCGGATGATGATGCTCGGCCTCTACTTCATGAAGGAAGTCCCCTTCCGCCAAGTCTACATCCACGGGCTCGTCCGGGACGAGGCGGGCCAGAAGATGTCGAAGTCGAAGGGCAATATCGTCGACCCGCTCCAGCTCGTCGAGGACTACGGCGCCGACGCGCTGCGCTTTTCGATCCTGGCGAGCTTGGCGCAGGGTCGCGACATCAAGCTCGGCGAAAGCCGGGTGCAGGGCTACCGCAACTTCGTCACCAAGCTCTGGAACGCCGCGCGCTTCTGCGAGCTGCAGGACTGCCGTCCCGATCCCGACTTCCGGCCGGAGACGGTGGAGACCACCCTCAACCGCTGGATCATCGCCGATCTCGCCGCCACCCGCGACGTCGTCACCGACGCGCTCGAGGGCTACCGCTTCAACGAGGCGGCGCAAGCGCTCTACCGCTTCGTCTGGGACCGCTTCTGCGACTGGTATCTGGAGCTCGCCAAGCCCGTCCTCGACGCCGGCGGACCCGCCGCCGCCGAGACCCGCGCCACCGCCGCCTGGGTGCTGGGCCGGCTCTTTCGCCTCGCGCACCCGATGATGCCGTTCGTCACCGAGGCGCTCGACGAGCAACTGCTCGGCGCCGAGTCGCACGGCCTCATCGGCGCCGAGTGGCCGGCGGCGCTCGCGATCGACGATCGCGGTGCGCGCGCCGAGATCGAGTGGCTGATCGCGCTGATCTCGGAGATCCGCACCGCGCGCTCGGAGCTGCGCGTGCCGGCGGCGGCGAAGCTCGCCTTGTGGGTGGCCGAGCCCGACGCCACCGTGCGCGGCCGGCTGGAGGCGTGGCGCCCGGCGATCGAGCGGCTGGCGCGGCTCGACGCCATCCACGCGGGCATGCCCGACACCGCCGGCGGTGCCCTGCAGGTGGTCGTCGACGGGCTCACCTACGTCCTGCCGCTCGCCGGCCATGTCGACATCGGCGAGGAACGGGCGCGGCTCGACAAGGAGATGGCCAAGCTCAGGACCGACGTCGCCACGCTCGACCGCAAGCTCGCCAACCCGCAGTTCGTCGCCAAGGCGCCGCAGGAGGTGGTCGAGGAGCAGCGTGAGCGCCGCGAGACCCGCGCCGCCACCCTCGCCCGGCTCGAGGCCGCCGCCGCCCGGCTGGACGGCCGATGACCCCGTTGCCCACCGGTCTCGTCGCCTCGAGCGAGGCCTCGACGGAGGCGGTACCGGTCTGGCTGGTGAGCGAGACGGAACTCGACGCCTGCCGGGCGCGCTGGTCGCAGGGCGCCAACCGCTGGCTCGACGCCACCGGGTTCACGGGCAAGGCGGGGGCCACCGCGCTCCTGCCGACGCCGGACGGCGGGCTCGGCGGCGTCGTGGGCGTCGTCGACGATCCGGGCTCGCCCTTCGCCGCGGCCAAGCTCGCGAGCGCGGTGCCCACGGGCCTCTACCGCCTCCACCCGGACGGCTCGGTCGGCGCCGACATCGCCGCGCTGGGCTGGGCGCTCGAGCGCTACCGCTATCGTCGCGCCGACGACGACGACGGCCCCCGGCTGGCCGTCGACGCCGGGAGTGCGGCGACCGCGCGGGCGGTACGGCTGGCCGAAGCCGCCACGCTCGGCCGCGACCTCGTCAACACGCCCGCCAACCGGCTGGGCCCGGCGGAGCTCGCCGAGCACCTCACCGCCATGGGCGAGCGCTTCGGCGCGTCCGTGACCACCCGCGTCGGCGACGATCTGTTGGCCGCGAACTACCCGGCGATCCACGCCGTCGGCCGGGCCAGCACGCGGGCGCCGCGGCTGGTCGACCTGCACTGGGGCGATCCGAGCGCGCCCAAGCTCACGCTGGTCGGCAAAGGCGTGTGCTTCGATACCGGCGGGCTCGACATCAAGCCCGCCTCGAACATGGCTTTGATGAAGAAGGACATGGGTGGGGCCGCCGTCATGGCCGCGCTCGCATGGGCGATCATGGGCGCCGGTCTGCCGGTGCGCCTGCGCCTCTTGGTCCCGGCGGTCGAGAACAGCATCTCCGGCGACGCCTTTCGTCCCGGTGACGTCATCGCCACCCGCAAGGGTCTCGAGGTGGAGATCGGCAACACCGACGCCGAAGGCCGGTTGGTCCTGGCCGACGCCCTCGCCGACGCCGACGACGAGGCACCCGACCTCCTGCTGGATGCCGCCACGCTCACCGGCGCGGCGCGGGTCGCGCTCGGCGCCGAGTTGCCGGCGCTCTTCACCCCCGACGACGCCCTCGCCGACGCGGTCGCCGAGGCCGGCGGCGAGGCCCGCGATCCGCTCTGGCGCCTGCCGCTGCACGACGGCTACCGCCGCGGCCTGGACACGCCCGTGGCCGATCTCAACAACACCGGTGAGGGCGCCTTCGCCGGCGCCATCACCGCCGCGCTCTTCTTGGAGCGGTTCGTCGAACGCAGCCCGCGCTGGGCCCATCTCGACATCTACGGCCACAATCCCAAGCCGCGCCCCGGCCGTCCCAAGGGCGGCGAGGCGACCGCCTTGTTCGCGCTGTGGCGCCTGGTCGAGCGCCGTTACGGAGACTGAGATGAGCGAGCGCCCGGCGCCACCGGCCCGCGAGGACTACGGCTTCTTTCTCGATTTCAAGACACGCTGGATCGACAATGACCTCTACGGCCACGTCAACAACGTAGTCTACTACAGCTACTTCGACACCCTGATCGCGGAGTTCCTCATCCAAGAGGGCGGGTTCGACCCCCACGCCGACGCGGTGGTGGGAATGGCGGTGGAGACCGGCTGCCGCTTCCACGCCTCGCTGCGCTATCCCGACCGCATCGTCGCCGGCCTGCGCGTCGGCCATCTCGGCCGCAGCTCGGTGCGCTGGGAGATCGGCATCTTCAACGCCGCCGCCGGCACCGCCGCCGCCGCCGGCCACTTCGTCCACGTCTTCGTCGAGCGCGCCGGCCAACGGCCGGTGCCCATCCCCGAGCGGCTGCGGGCGGCGATGGCGCGCATCCGCGCCGCGCCGTCGGCGGCGTGAGGCCGAGGCGGCGATGGCTCGGCTGCGCGTGAACCTCGCCGCCGGCGAGTTCGAGGTCGAGGGCAGCGAGGACTTCGTGCGCGACTACGCCGAGCGCATCGAGGCGCTGCTCGACCGGTTCGGCGCGCCCGCCGACGACCCCTCGGCCGAGCCGCCGCCGGCAGCGGCGCCGACGCCGCCGACACCGGCGCCGACGCCGCCCGCTGCCGGCGCCGTCGAGCCTGCGGGCGATGCGCCTTTCGGCGAGCTGCTCCAGGGGCTGCCGCGCA
>CAZCVH010000095.1:0-7113 GCA_964502115.1 uncultured Geminicoccaceae bacterium | reverse complement strand
TCGGCGGCGAAGGACAGATAGATCGCGTTCGTCGCCCCGAAGAGGAGCGCCGCACCGTGGAGCGGCAGCGCCTCCCGGCGCGCCAGCCCGGGCCCGGCGGTGTCGCCCGTCGTCGCCGCACGGCCGCCCGGCACGCCGACGATGGCGGCGAGTGCGGCGACGACACCGGCGACGGCGAAGAGAGCCCAGGCCGTGCGCCACTCGAACGCGCCGAAGGTGACGCCGAGCGCGAGCGCGCCCGCCGCCGCCACGCCCGTGGTCGTGCCGGTCGAGACGGCGGACAGCGCGCCGGGACGCGCCGCGGGCGGCACCACCCGCTCGGCGGCGTCGTTGAAGGGCGCCCAACAGAAGCCGGCGCTCGCCCCCGCCAGCGCGATGCCGGCCGCCAGCGCCGCGCTCCCCGGCGCCCACGCCACGACCGTGAAGCCGGCGGCGGCCGACAGGGCACCCGCCACGACGGGCGCGCGCTGTCCGATCCGGGTACCGAGCCAGGCCGTCAGCGGCAGCGCGAGCAGGAAGGCGAGGAAGCCGCCGCTGGCGACGAAGCCGGCGAGGGTCGTCGACAGCGCGAATTCCTCGCGGAAGGCGGGCAGAAACAGGCCGAAGCCCATCCGCGCCGGTCCGAAGGCGATCGCCGTGGCGACGAAGCCGGCCGATGCCAGCCGCAGGGTCGCCGCCGTGTCGACAGCCCGTTCGTGATCGTTCACCAAGATGGTCTCCAAGAGCGGCGCCGGCTCCGCCACGTCCACCTTCGCCGGTGAGCGGCGGTCGCCGTGGCCGGCAGCGGGCCGTGGCGACAATGTTCGAGCCGTGTCGTCCATCAGTTGTCGAGCTTGGCCGAGGCGTCCATCCCCGCGTGACGCATCCCAGCCGTTCAAGCGCGGTCGTGCCCGCTCCCGGAGCGGGGGCGAGCGGCGCCGGCGCGCCGCTCAGCCGCAGGCGCGCTCGATCGGCTCCCAGACATAGGCGACCTCGTCGAAGGTGACGCCGTCCTCGACGCTGCGCTGTCGGCGCTGCGGCACGCCGCCCAGATGCCGGTAGAACCCCTGGGCACGGGCGTTGGCGGCGAGCACCCACAAGCCCAGCTGCGGTGCCCCGCGGCCGCGCAGCACGCCCGCGGTGGTCTGCAACAGGCGCCGGCCGAGGCCGCGGCCGCAGGCGTCGGGATGGAGGTAGAGCGCGTAGATCTCGGCTTCGGCCGGCAGGTTCGGATCGCGCCGCGGCCCGCCCGAGGCGAAGCCGACGATCGCGTCGGCGGAGGTCACCGCGACCCGGGTCGCGCTGGCGCCGGTGAGCAGCACCTCGCGCCAGAAGCGCAGCCGCGCCGGGTCCTCGGCGCGCGGGAACACGGTCTCGGGCAGGAGCCCGGCGTAGGTCGCCCGCCAGCTCGCCGCCTGGACGGCCAGGATCGCCGCCTCGTCGCCGAGCCCGCCCGGTCGCAGCCGCGTCGTCATCGCCGCGCGCTTACGGGCTGTCGCACCGACCCCGCAGCTGCGATGATGCCGGACAACGAAAGTTGTAGGGCACGGTGCACCGGCGCGAGGGACCTCATCGATGTTGCGGATCTGGGGACGGCCGAACTCCATCAACGTGCAGAAGGTGGTGTGGGCCGCCGCCGAGTTGGAGCTGCCGTTCGAGCGCATCGACGTCGGCGGCGCCTACGGCGGCTTGGACGATCCGAGCTACGGCGCCAAGAACCCCAATCGGCGGATCCCGGTGATCGAGGACGGCGAGGCCATCGTCTGGGAGAGCCACGCCATCCTCAGGTATCTGGGCGCCGTGCACGGCCCCGACACGCTGTGGCCGACCGCGGCGGTGAGGCGCGCGCCCGTCGACATGTGGCTCGATTGGTACCACAACGAAGGCTACGTCCATCTGCGCGACATCTTCATGCAACTCGTGCGCACGCCCAAGGCCGAGCGCCACCCGGCGCTGATCGAGCGCCAGCGCGACGCGCTCGACCCCAAGCTCGCCATCCCCGACGATCAGCTGCGCCACACCGAGTTCATCGCCGGCGCCAGCTTCACCATCGCCGACATCGCGATGGGGCTGTTGGTGCACCGCTGGTTCGCGCTCGGCGTCGGGCGGACGACCTATCCGGCGCTGACGCGCTGGTACGCGGCGCTGAGCCGGCGGCCGGCCTTTCAGGAATATTGTGCCGCACCGCTGAGCTGAGCGGCGCGGTGTCGCCGCCGGCGCCGCGCGTGCTACCTCCGAAGCGGGATGCATTGAACGATGGGTCGATCATGGCGCGACCGGCGGTGCGAGACGTCGAAGTGGAGGGGATGACGCCGGCGGGCGGCGGGCGCGACTACCGCCACGCGCTCGGCAGCTTCGCGACCGGCATCACGGTGGTGACCTGCGCGCTCGCCGACGGTCGCCGCGCCGGGCTCACCGTCAACTCCTTCACCAGCGTGTCGCTTGAACCGCCGCTGGTGTCGTGGTGCCTGGGCACCGACGCGGTCAGCTTGCCTTTGTTCGAGGCCAGCACCCATTTCGCGGTCAACGTCCTCGCGCTCGATCAGCAACCGCTGGTCTGGCACTTCGCCTCGCCCAGCGAGGACAAGTTCGCCGGGGTCGGCGCCACCGCCGGATTGGGCGGCGCGCCGCTCCTGGACGGCTGCGTCGCCCGCTTCGAATGCCGCCGCGTCGGACGCCACGAGGCCGGCGATCACGTCATCTACCTGGGCGAGGTCGAGCGTTACACCCGCGGCGAGGGCGAGCCGCTGGTACACGCCAAGGGCCGTTACGGACGTCTCGAGGATGGCTGACGAGCCGCGGGTCCACGACCCCAAGAGCGCCTTCGCCGACGCGCTCGGCATGAAGGTGACGTGCTGGCAGGAGGGCTTCGTCCGGCTCGAGGCGCCGATCCAGGGCTGGTATCTCAACCGCAGCGGGGTCGTGCACGGCGGCATCGCCTCGGCCATGGTCGACATGGCCTGCGGCTTCGCCGGCATCTACGCCCCGCCCGGCGCGCCCGACAGGCACGCCCTCACCCTGTCGCTCACCGTGCAGTTCACCGGCCAGGCGAGCCGGGGCCATCTCGTCGCCGAGGGCCGCATCAAGCATGCCGGCCGCCGGGTCTATTTCACCGAATCGACGCTGTGGGCGGTGCCCACGCCCGAGACGCAGAGCGAGCGGGGCGAGATGCTCGCCTTCGCCAGCGGCACCTTCCGGCTGCGCGGCGGAAACTGAGCGGTGCGCGTACGCGCCGCCGACGCGATGCCGCGCGCCTTCGCGGATCGCCCGTGCAAGCTGGAGATGGGGCTGAGCCGGCTCGAGCCCGCGGCGTGGCTGCTGGTGAGCGAGCACTACGCCGCCGAGCTCGCCGAGAAGCGCCGCCTGTTGGCCGCGGGCGTCGACGTCGCGCGGCGCCTGCCGGAGGCCGACGACGCGGTCGCCGAGACCGCCGCGCTGGTCGATTACTTTCTCGGCGCCCACCATCCCGAGCTCGCGCCCGTCGACGAGACCGACCCGCTGCGGCGCGTCGGCCTCGCGGTGCAGGAGGACTTCTGCTGGCTGCAGCCGAGCCCCGACGGTCACCGCCTGGTCGCCGCCTTCGTCGCCTTCCCCGCCCGCTGGCGGCTCGCCGACAAGATCGGCCGGCCGCTCGCCGCCGTCCACGCCCCGGTGCCGGGCTTCGCCGAGCGCCTGCTGGCGCCGAGCGAGCGGCTCTTCGCCGGGCTGGCGGTCGACCGCCCGGTCGAGCGCGCCAACTGGTCGCTGGTCGACGACCCCGCGCTGCACCAACCCGTCGCCGAGGGCCGCGGCCCGGACCTCGACCTCACGCCGGCGGCCGTCGGGGCGCGGCTGCATCTCAGGGTCGAGCGGCAGACCCTGCGGCGGCTGCCGGCGACGCGGACGGTGCTGTTCACGATCCACAGCTTCGTCACCCCGCTCGCCGAGATCGCGGCCGCGTCCGCCGCGGCCGCGGCGCTGCGGGCGCGCCTCGCCGAGATGCCGGCGGCGATGCGCACCTACAAGAACCTCGACGGCGCCGCCGCCGCGATCGACACCTATCTGGCCGCGCGCGCCGAGGTGGGGGCGTAAAGCGGGGACGGGTGCGGCCACGGCGCTGGGCCTCGGCTCCCGTCGCCGCCGTCTCGCGCCCAGCTTCGCCGGCGCTGCGCCCGGCCGCCCGCCGGCCGGCTACGCGGTCGGTCGACGCGGTGGCGGCGTGGACGCAGGGCAGCGATGTCGCCGGCTCGGGGGTCGCTGAGATGCCGGCCCTGTTCGGGGCCCGCCGGCCGGCTTAACGGTGCCGCGGCAACGGGGGAGGCGAGATGGCGCAACGGCCCGGCGCCGCCGCCGCCGGCGGGATCGAGCGCGGCGTGCTCGCGAGCTACTTCGCGGTGACGGTGCTGTGGGGGCTGAACTGGCCGGCGATGAAGGTCGTCGTCGGCGCGATCGATCCCTGGACCTTCCGCACCGGCGTGCTCGTGCTCGCCGCGGCGACGCTGTTCGCGCTCGCGCGCGCCCTCGGCCAGCCGCTCGCCCTGCCGCGGCATCTGCGCGCGGCGATCCTGGTGCCGGCGCTCACCGTCACCGGCTGGCACATCTTCTCGGCTTACGGGCTCACCTTCATCGGCGGTGGTCGCGCCGTGATCGTCGCGTTCACGATGCCGTTTTGGACCATGCTGCTGGCGCTCTGGTGGCTGGACGAGCGCCCGACGCCGCGTCGCCTCGCCGCGCTCGCGCTCGGCATGGCCGGGCTCGCGCTGCTCGTGGTCGACGCCGGCGTGGCGCTGACGGCGGCGCCGGTGGGGGTGCTGTTGATGCTGGCGGCGGCGCTGTCGTGGGCGACCGGCACGGTCGCGGTGAAGGCGCGGGACTGGCGGGTCTCGCCGCTGGTGCTGACCGCCTGGCAGCTCGCCCTCGGCGCGGTGCCGATCGCCGGGGTCTGGCTCTGGCGCGGCGCGCCCTTCGATGCCGCGGCGCTGACGCCGGCGGCCTGGTTCGCCTTCGCCTACACCACCTTCGTGGCGATGGTCTTCTGTTTTTGTTCCTACATCCGGTTCGTCACGATCCTGCCGGCGACGGTGGCCGCGATCGGCGTCATGGCGATCCCGGCGGTCGGGCTGTTCGGCTCCGCGGTCCTGCTCGGCGAGCCCCTCGGCGCGGTCGATCTCGCCGCGCTCGCCCTCGTCATCGGCGGCCAGGCGCTGGCGACGCTCGGCCCGGCGCGCGGCTGAACCGTTCAGGAGGCGGCGATCATCAACGTGCCGCCGCCGGAGAGCCAATCGCTGAAGGTTTGCGCCGGCATCGGCGCGCCGACCCAAGCCCCGCTCGCCCAGTCGCAGCCGAGCTCCTTGAGATGGCGGGCCAGACCGGGGCGGTCGACGCCCGCCGCGCCGACGTCGAGCCCGAGGCCGAGCCCGAGGCCGACCAGGCCCTCGAGGATGGTGGCGTCGCCGGCGCGCTCGCGCTGGCCTTGCACCAGATCGCCGGCGAGCTCGAGGCTGTCGGCCGGGAGGTGCCGCAACGCGGCGAGCGACGAGCGTGGCCCGCCGCAGCCGGCGAGGGCGATCCGCAGACCCAGATCCCTGAGCGCCTGCAGGTGATCGGCGACGGCGGTGTCGCTGGCGTCGACGCCGGCGGGCTCGCCGCCGATCGCGACCTCGAACCAGGCCGGATGGCAGCCCGCGCCCTGCAGCCGTCGGCGGATCATCTCGACGACGTCGCTGCGCCGCACCAGCGTGATCGGCAGGTCGACGACCAGCGGCACCAGCGGCACCTCGTGGCCGAGCCAGCTCGCCATCTGCCGCCCCGCCGCCTCCAGCATCCAGCGGATGACCGGCAGCGCCAGGTCGTCGATCTCGTCGCCGGTGAGCCGCAACAGCGCGTCGTCGGTGCGGGTGCGCAGGTGCAGCCGCGCCGCCCGCGGCCGCTCGGTGCGTAGATCGAGCTGCGGCTCGAAGACGAGCTCGAGGCCCTCGCGCTCGAGCTCGCGGCGAACCACCGCGCGCTTTTTGAGCTCGTGGGGCGGGGAGCCGACCGCGAGCGGCTGGTGCAGCCGGTAGCCGCCGGGCCCCTGCACCTTGGCGCGGTACATCGCCGCCTCGGCGCGGGCGATCAGGGTCTCCAGCCCGGCGGCGTCGACGGGGTGCAGCGCGAGCCCGGCCGAGGCGGTGAGCTGGAGCCGCTCGCCGGCGATGGCGAACGGCCGCGCGATCGCCTGCAGCAGGCGCCGGGTGCGGACGAGTCCGTCCTCCGGCGCCGTCTCCAGCGGCGTCCATACCAGAAACCGGCCGCCGCCCACCGCGGCGGTGAGATCGCCCTCGCGCAGCGCCCCGGCGAGCCGCTCGGCGATCAGCATCAGCACGTGATCGGCGACGTCGCGGCCGAGCAGGCCGTTGATCGCGGCGAGGCCGTCGATGTCCACCACCGCCATCGCCGAGGTCGCGGTGGCGGCCTCGAGCCGCGGCTGGAGCATCTCGCGGAAGGCCTCGCGGCTGGGCATGCCGGTGACCGGCTCGACGCGGTCCCGGTCGCGCCGCTGCTCGGCGCGGCGGCACTCGCCGACGATCTCGCGCAGCGCCCGGCAAAGCTCGACCGCGCCGCCGTCGGCGACGACGCGGAAGTCGACCCGGCCGGCGAGGGCGGTGAAGGGGGCGAGGGCGGCGCCGGCGTCGGGCGGCACCAGCACCACCAGGGGGCGGCCGCGCGCGAGCGGGGCGAGGCGCTCCAAGAGGTCGGCGCCGTCCTGCGGCGCGGCGATGGCGTCGACGAGGACGGCGTCGACGGCGCCGTCGGCGAGCCGCGCCGCCGCCTCGGCGGCGTTGGCGGCGACGACGAAGCCGACGAACGGCAGGGCCAGACGGGTCCAGCGCTCGGCCCGGCGGGGATCGCCGCCGGGCGCGACGACGAGGGTCTCCAACGAGCCGCTGCTGCGCATACCTCTCTCCGGGTCGCGAGACCTTCCCTACTAAGGAAAAGCCCAAAATGAGTCCAAAGCTTTTTCGCCTTAGGGTTGAGAGAGCCGGCCGGCGCCCGAGCGTTTGGACGCCCGCCGGGGCGCGCCGCGAGCCCGCAGCGACTCGTGACACGCCGCGCCATGGGCGTAGGGTGCGACGCGGCCGGCTCGGCCCGTCGGGGCCGCGGGCGACACCGACC
>CAZCVH010000094.1:0-7135 GCA_964502115.1 uncultured Geminicoccaceae bacterium | reverse complement strand
GTGGCGCCGGCATCCCGCTCGCCTCTACGCTTATTGCTCGAACGGACGATTGCGGCATATTTCATCGAATTCTTGTCGACGACTCGGAAACGGCAGAGATCGCGATAGACGACCAGCGGCCCGGCGGGCTCGAAGCGAGCACCGCGCCGTGCACCGCGCCTTGCACCGCGAAGCGAGGCCCCGATGAACGGCTTTCGAGCGGGCCGGACGCCGTTCGCCGCGCCGCCCGCCGGCGCCCGCCACATCGCGCTGTTCGTGCGCTCCTTCGACGGCGGCGGGGGCGCCGAGCGCGTCATGCTCAACCTCGCCCATGGCTTCGCCGCCGAGGGCCGTCGCGTCGATCTGGTCATGGGGCGGGTGCGCGGGCGTTTCATCGACGAGTTGGCGGGGCCGTTTCGCGTCGTCGATCTGCGCGTCCCCTCCGCGGTCGCGCTGCTGGCGACGCTGCCACGGCTGCCGTTCGACGACGCCCGGGCGTTGCTGCCGCTCCTCGTCAATCCCGACGCGCCGATGGTCCTCGGCGCCGTCCCGAGGCTCGCCGACTATCTCCGAGACGAACGGCCGGACGTCCTGCTGTGCGCGTTGAACTACCCGAACATCGCCGGCGTGCTCGCGAGCGAGCTCAGCGGCCGTGGTCCGCCGGTGGTCCTCACCGTGCACAACCATCTCTCCGCCGCCGTCGCGCGCGGCCGCCGGCCGCGGCTGCGGCGCCTGCCGCCTCTCGTCCGTCGGTTCTTTCCGCGGGCCGCGGCGATCGTCGCCGTTTCCGAGGGCGTCGCCCGCGACGCCACGCGCATGATCGGGACCGACGCGCCGCAAGTCGGCCATATTTACAACCCGGTGATCGACCACCGGCTCGACGCCATGGCGACGGCGCGCAGCGGTCATCGCTGGCTCGACGAAGGCCGGGCGCCGGTCGTGCTCGGGGTCGGCAAGCTCAAGCCGCAAAAGGACTTCGCGACCTTGTTGCGGGCGGTGGCGAAGGTGCGCGAACACCGCGCGGTGCGGTTGGTGATCCTCGGCGAGGGGCCGGAGGCGGGCGCGTTGAAAGGCCTCGCCGCGGAGTTGGGCATCGCCGCGCAGGTCGACCTCCCCGGCTTCGTCGACAACCCTTACGCCTACATGGCGCGCGCCGGCGTGTTCGTGCTGTCCTCGGCGTGGGAGGGGTTCGCCAACGTCGTCGCCGAGGCGCTGGCCTGCGGCTGCCCGGTGGTCTCGACCGACTGCCCGAGCGGGCCCGCCGAGATCCTCGCGGGCGGTCGCTACGGCCGGCTGGTGCCGGTGGGCGACGCCGCCGCCATGGCCACCGCGATCGCGGCGACGCTCGACGATCCGGGCGACCGCGCCGCCCGGCAGGTGCGGGCCCGGGCGTTCGCGGTGGAGACCGCGGTCCGTCGATACCTGGCGCTGTTCGACGGCCTGCGCCGCGCGGAGGCGGCCGAGTGATCGGCTTTCGGATCGCTCTGTTGATGTCCGGCTTCGGCTCGGGCGGAGTGCCTCAGGTCATGCTGACACTCGCCCGTGGCTTCATGGCCGAGGGGCATCCCGTCGACATCGTCGTCGCGCGCAACGAAGGGCCGCGCCGCTCGGCAGTGCCGGAAGGCGCGCGCGTGATCGACTTGGAGGCCCGGCGCCCGCGCTTGTCCTGGCGCCGTCTGCTGCGCAAGAAGCGGCACCGCGTGCTGGCGTGCGTGCCGCCGCTCGTCCGCTACCTGGAGGCGGAGCGGCCCGCCGTCGTTCTCGCGGGCGGCAACTACATCAACTACGTCGGTGTGCGCGCCCGGGCGCGCACGGCGCTCGCGCCGGCCCTGGTCCTTTCCCACCGCAGCCATTTCTCCCACGAGAGCGAGGGTAAACGGTTCGCCCGCTGGATCGCCCGCCGCGCCTATCCGGGCGCCGATGCGATCGTCGCCGTTTCGAACGGCGTCGCGGACGACCTCGCCGCCGGCGCCGGATTGGCCCGCGGGCTCATCACGACGATCTACAATCCGGCCGTCACGCCTGGCGTGATCGCCGCCTCCCGGCAGCCGGCGCCGCACGGCTGGCTGCCGCGCGCCGACACGCCGGTGCTGGTCGCCGCCGGGCGGCTGCATCCGCAAAAGGACTTTCCCACGCTGATTCGCGCCTTGGCGCAGGTGCGCGCGCACCGTCCCGTCAAGCTGATCATCCTGGGCGAAGGCCCGGAGCGGCTCGCGCTGGAGGAGCTGGCGGCGCGCCTCGGGGTGGCCGACGCGATCGACCTCCCCGGCTTCGTCGACAACCCTTACGCCTACATGGCGCGCGCCGGCGTGTTCGTGCTGTCCTCGGCGTGGGAGGGGTTCGCCAACGTCGTCGCCGAGGCGCTGGCCTGCGGCTGCCCGGTGGTCTCGACCGACTGCCCGAGCGGGCCCGCCGAGATCCTCGCGGGCGGTCGCTACGGCCGGCTGGTGCCGGTGGGCGACGCCGCCGCCATGGCCACCGCGATCGCGGCGACGCTCGACGATCCGGGCGACCGCGCCGCCCGGCAGGTGCGGGCCCGGGCGTTCGCGGTGGAGACCGCGGTCCGTCGATACCTGGCGCTGTTCGACGGCCTGCGCCGCGCGGAGGCGGCCGAGTGATCGAGCGGCCCGCCGCTGCGTCGTACGTGATGCGTGATGCGTGGGCGCCGCTCACGGCGGCTTCGAGCGGTCGATGGTCGAGCCGCGGCGCGACCGCCGGCGCGGCGGCGGGCGGACCGGCGTTCTTTCGGCCACCGGTGTCGGTGCGACGCGCGCGACGTCGGTGCCCTCGACGCCGTCGACGCCGTCGACCGCGGCACGCGACGGCCGAAGACGGTTCGACCGCGCCCGGCGGCACGGCTCGAGCCCCGAAACGAACGCGGCTCACTCGTCGAGCGAAACGTCCGTAGCCAGCGTGTACTGATCGGTGCGCGGGGTGTAGCCGAACTCCTGCTTGAAGGCCCACGGCGTCACCTCGAAGTGCAGCGGCAGGATGCCGTAGTCCTCCATGACCATCGAGCTGGCGGCCTGCAGCAGCTCGCGGCGGGCCTCGGCGTCGACGGTCTCGAGCGCCTGTTTGAGCACCGCGTCCATCTCCGGGTTGCAGTAGCGCCCGCGGTTGGTGCCGCCGTAGCCGGCCTCGAGATCGCGGCAGGCCACCAGCGCGCGCAGGGGCGAGCTCATCTCGCCGGTGCCGGAGCCCCAGCCCGCCAGATACATCGAGAACTCGTAGTCGTTGCGGCGCGAGAAGAAGACGCTCTTGGTGGTCGCGTCGACCGTCGTGTCGACGCCGACGCGCGCGAACATCTGCGCCACCGCCTGGGCGATCAGGTCGTCGTTGATGTAGCGGTCGTTGGGGGTGGCGAGCACGAGCTCGAAGCCGTCGCCGTAGCCCGCCTCGGCCAACAGCTCGCGGGCGCGGTCGGGGTCGAAATCGGTGCGCTCGGCGTCGGGGTTGGCGCCGAACATCGACGGCGGCAGAAGCTCGCCGGCGGGCTCGGCGACGCCGCCCATGATGCGGTCGACGATGGCCTCGCGGTCGATCGCCCGGCTCAGCGCCTCGCGCACGCGGACGTCCTTGAACGGGTTGGCCGGCACACCGGAGACGCCGGGCGTGTCGTCCAGGTGCTGGTCCATGTGCAGGTAGATGACACGGTTGGAGAGCCCCTGCGCCACCTCGAGGTCGGCGTCGTTCTCGAGCCGCGGCAGGTCCTGCAAGGGCGGCTTGTCGATGAAGTCGACGTCGCCGGCGAGAAGCGCCGCCACGCGCGGGCCGTCGGAGGTGATCGGGCGGAAGGTCACGGTCTCGAAGTCGGGCGCCTCGCCCCAGTAGTCGGGGTTGCGCTCGAGCACGATGCGCTCGCCCTTGGTGAACTCGCCGTACATGAACGGCCCGGTCCCGATCGCCGCCTCGCCGGAGTTGAAGGCGGGGGTCGAGGGATAGTCGCCGGCGTAGTCGCAGCCGGCCGGATCGTAGGCCAGATCCTCGGCGTCGTCGGGCGCGTTCAAGAGCGCCCAGGTCGAGACCTCGACCGGCAAGAGCGGATACGGCTCGGCGGTGTGGAAGACGATGGTGTGCGGGTCCTGGATCTCGGCGCGCTCGATCGCCTGGGTGTAGATCTCGAAGGAGGACGGGCTGTCCTCGACGTTGGGGATCCGGCACAACGTCCACACCACGTCACGGGCCTCGAACGACGCGCCGTCGTGGAAGGTCACGCCCTCGCGCAGCTCGAAGGTCCAGCTGGTCCGGGTCGTGGGCTCCCAGGCGGTGGCGAGACCGGGCTGCAGCTTCTGGCTGGCGTCCTGCAGCACGAGGCTGTCGAAGAGATGCCGCTGCATCGCGTTGTTCGGACCGAGATTATGGAAGTGCGGGTCCAGCGCGCTCGGCTCCGAGGCGGTGCCGATGGTGATCGACTGGCCGTGCGCGCCCCCGGCCGCGAGCGCGAGCGCGGTCGCGGCGACCGCCAGCCTGGCGTGGTGATGCATCCGGTCTCTCCCTCGTTCTCGACCCGGCGGCCGCGGCGGCGCCGCTCGCAGGCGCCGGCTCGGCGCGCGGCTGCCGTCCTGTGTGGCGCCCGCGGCACCGTCGTGGCAAGCCCCGAGCGCGCGCAGCCTCGAACCTCTCGCCTCGAACCTGTCGGCGGTGGGCGGTGGCGAAGCCGGGCGAGACCGGTTGCGCCGGCGCGCTCCGCGACGGCCGGCGTGACGCCCTGCGTTGCACGGTCTACCCCTGACCGCGCGCCGGGCGACTTGACGCCGCCGCTCGGACGCTCACTCTCCGGCGGGTCGGTGTTGTCGCCGTCGCCGATCGCCGTTGCGGATGCCCATGATCGAACCGACCACCCGCGCCCTGCTGAAGCGGCTCGTCGCCTTCGACACCACCAGCCGCCACAGCAACCTCCGCCTCGTCGAGGCGGTCGAGGACTGGCTCGAGCGCCACGGCGTGGCCAGCCGCCGGATCTACGACGCCACCGGTCGCAAGGCGAACCTGTTCGCCACCATCGGCCCGGACCGGCCCGACGGCGTCATCCTCTCCGGCCACGTCGACACCGTGCCGGTGGACGACCAGGACTGGTCGGGCGACCCCTTCCAGCTCCGCGAGGACGGCGGCCGGCTGGTCGCCCGTGGTACCACCGACATGAAGGGCTTCGACGCGGTAGCCCTCGCCAAGGTCCCGGCGATGATGAAGGCCGACCTCCAGCGCCCGATCCATCTGGCGCTCTCCTACGACGAGGAGGTCGGCTGTCTCGGGGCGCGCACGCTTTTGGAAAAGCTGCAGGCCGAGGGCTTCGCGGCCGCCGGCTGCATCGTCGGCGAGCCGACCGAAATGGCGGTCGTGCTCGGCCACAAGGGCAAGCACAGCTTCGATGTCGAGGTCGGCGGGCGCGAATGCCACTCGGCGATGGCGCCCCACGGCGTCAACGCGGTCGAGTTCGGCGCCCGTCTGATCGCCAAGATCTCCGATGTCGGCCGCCGCCTCGCCGCCGAGGGACCGTTCGATCCGACCTACGCCGTGCCGCACGCGACGACCCATGTCGGCATGTGCCGCGGCGGCACCGCGCTCAACATCGTCCCCGACAGCTGCCGGCTCGCCTTCGAGCTGCGCCACTTCACCGCCCAGCCCGCCGAGCCGCTGATCGCCGAGATCGAAGCCTTCGCCCGCGACGAGCTGGAGCCGGCGATGCGCGCGGTGGCCCCCGAGGCGGGCGTGCGCTTCACCCGCACCAGCCGCGTGCCCGGTTTCGACATCGACGCCGATCACGCCTTCGTGCGCACGGTCGCACGGCTCGCCGGCGCCGGCCGCGCCGGCAAGGCCGCCTTTTCCACCGAGGCCGGGCTCTTCGCCGAGTGGCTGGGCGTGCCGACCGTCGTCTGCGGCCCCGGCGACATCGCCGACGCGCACCGGCCCGACGAGTCCGTCGCGCTCGAGCAGCTCGCGGCGTGCGAGCGCTTCGTCGATCGGCTGATCGACGCCACGAGCCGCCCGGTTTGAGCGCGGCGCCGTGACACCGTCGCGCCGCTTCGTCGACGACGCCCCACCGGTCGAACTCGTCGCGCCCGACATCACGCCCTACCGCGGCGACGGTCCGATCCCCTGGGTCACCACCTTCGAGGCCGCGGCACCCGGACCGCACGTGGCGATCACCGCCATCGTCCACGGCAACGAGCTCGCCGGCGCCATCGCGCTCGACTGGCTGTTGCGGCGCGGGGTCCGACCGGTGCGCGGCCGCCTCAGCCTCGCCTTCGCCAACGTCGCGGCCTATCGCCGCTTCGACTCGCGGAACCCGACGGCGTCGCGCTGGGTGGAGGAGGACCTCAACCGGCTTTGGGACCGCGCCACCCTGGCGGCGCCGCGGCGCTCGGTGGAGTTGGAGCGGGCGCGGGCGCTGCGGCCCTGGGTCGCCGACGTCGACCTGCTCTTGGACCTGCATTCGATGCAGAGCGCGAGCCCGGCGCTGACGCTCGCCGGTCTGCACGCCAAAGGGGTGCGGCTCGCGGCAGCGACGGGCACGCCGTCGTTGATCGTCACCGACGCCGGCCACGTCGCGGGCCGTCGGCTGCGGGACTACGGCGACTTCGGCCGCGCCGATGGCGCCCGCGCGGCGATCCTGGTCGAGTGCGGCCAGCATTGGGCGCACGCCAGTGCCGCGGTGGCGATCGAGAGTGCGGTACGCTTTCTGCGCGCCACCGGCGCGGTCGCCCCCGACTGGGCCGCGGACGACGTCGCGACGGCGGCGCCGGCAGCGCCGGCGCGGATCGAGGTCACCGAGGCGGTGACGGTGCGCAGCCGGCGTTTCGCGTTCACGGCGGACTATCGCGGCCTCGAGGTCGTGCCCGCGCGCGGCACGGCGATCGCCACCGACGACGACCAGCCCGTGCTGACACCGTACGACGATTGCGTGCTGGTGATGCCGAGCCGTCGGCTCTGGCCCGGCCACACCGCCGTCCGCCTGGGCCGGTTCGTACGTTGAAGGCGTTGCCGGCGCTGACGGCGACGGCGACGGCGACGATGCGCGGCGGCGTCAGCCGGGCTCGGCGAGCGCCGGGCTCGAGGCGTCGTCGTTCCGCGCGGCGCGGTCCGCGACGGCGTCGTTCCCCAGCCGCACGGCGTCGCCGGCGATGAGGATCGGACAGCGCAACAGGTGCGGATTGTCGAA
>CAZCVH010000093.1:2243-7362 GCA_964502115.1 uncultured Geminicoccaceae bacterium | reverse complement strand
GGTAGTTGTCGAAGTGGCCGGACTTCTCCCACAGGGAGGTCTTGAGGATCTCGGGGCCTCGCCCGCCCCGGCGCCACCTCTTAGGTTGAACGAACCGATGGGCGAAGGGAGGACACGGCGCTGGCACGGCTGCTCGCTCTACCGGCCGCGTGGCGCGGCATGCTGTGCATGGCGGTCGCGGCCTTGGCGATGGTGGCGATGCACGCGCTGGTGCGACAGCTCTCCGCCGAGCTTCACCCGTTCCAGATCGCCTTCTTTCGCAACCTCTTCGGGCTCGCTTTCGTCGTGCCGCTGCTCGCCGGCGCCGGCTTGCGGCAGCTGCGGCCGCGGCGGCCCGGCTTGCTGGTGCTGCGCGGCATGACCGACGCCGGGGCGATGCTGGCGTTCTTCACCGCGCTGTCGCTGGCGCCGCTGGCCACGGTGACGGCGCTGTCGTTCACCGCCCCGCTGTTCGCCACCGTGCTGGCCGCCCCGCTCCTGCGCGAGGTCGTGGGTCTCAGACGGGCCCTGTCGGTGGCCGCCGGCTTCGCCGGGGCGCTGATCGTGATCCGCCCCGGCGCCGAGGGCCTGGTCGGCGCCGGGGCGGCGATGACGCTGTTCTCGGCGTTCTTCTGGGGCGTGGCGCTGTGCTTGATCAAGCTTTTGTCCCGCACCGAGACCAGCGTCGCCATCACCTTCTACGCCGCGAGCGCGCTGATTCCGGTGACGCTCGTCGCCGCCCTGCCGGTGTGGCGCGCCCCAGGGCCGGAGATCCTGGGATGGCTGGTGGTCGCCGGCGCGCTCGGCACGCTCGGCCAGCTCGGCATCAGCCAAGCGATGCGGCTCGCCGACGCCACCGTCGTCATGCCGCTCGATTTCACCCGCCTCGTGTGGTCGGCGCTGCTCGGCCTCGTGCTGTTCGCCGAGGTGCCCGACATCGCCACCGTCGTCGGCGGCACCGTCATCTTCACCAGCGTCGTCTACATCGCCTATCGCGAGCGAGCGCGCCACCACGGCACCGCGGTCTGAGACACCGCGGCGCGGCGGCGCGGCAGGGTCAACGCACGACGTAGACCGAGGTCGGAGCGTGGAGGACGACGAAGGAAGCGTTCGAGCCCATCATCCGCTCGCGCAGCGTCGGATTCTGCGCGCCCATGACGATCAGATCGACATCCTTCTCCTCCGCGATGTTGCAGATCTCGCGGTGGGTCGCCCCCGCCTTGACCATCGGAACGGCCTTGACCTCCTTCGGCATGAAGTCGTCGACCCACGCCTTCAGCTTCGGTTTGTAGTCTTCGGGGAAACGGTTGAGATTGGCTTCCAATTCGGGCGCGACGTAGACCACGATCACTTCGGCGTCGTGCTGGCGCGCCACGGTGCAGGCGACGTCGATGGAGTGACCCCAGACCTTCGGCTGCTTCAGATCGATGGGTAACAGGATGCGTTCGTACTTCATCTCACACCATCCTCCTGGGGGCGCTACCGAGGCTGGGCGGGCTCGTGACGGCGCCACGAGCCCGCCCGGCGCTCATGCCGCTGCCACGCGCGGCTCGGTCATCAGACCCCGATAGATCGCATAACAGCCCACCAGCAGCACGATCGTGAACGGGAAGCCCGCCGACACCGCCATCGCCTGCAGCGCCGCGAGGCCGCCGCCCAAGAGCAGGGCGATCGCGACCAGACCCTCGAAGATCGCCCAGAAGATGCGCTGCCCCACCGGCGCGTTGACCTTGCCGCCGGCGGTGATGGTGTCGATGACCAGCGAGCCCGAATCGGACGAGGTCACGAAGAACACGATGACCAGCACGATGCCGACGAACGAAGTGATCTCGGCCAGCGGCAGCACGGCGAGCATCTCGAACAGCTTGAGCTCGAGCGGCGCGTCGGCGACCGCGGTCACCCCCTGGTTGACGAGCTGGTCGATGGCGGTGCCGCCGAACGCCGTCATCCAGAAGACCGAGACGATCGACGGGATGAGGATGACGCAGGTGACGAACTCGCGCACCGTCCGGCCACGGCTGACCCGCGCGATGAACATCCCGACGAACGGCGACCAGGAGATCCACCACGCCCAGTAGAAGGCGGTCCAGCCCTGGCTGAAGTTGGCGTCCTGACGCCCGAACGGGTTCGACAGCGCCGGCAGGGATTGGCCGTAGGCGACGAGATTGCCCAAAAAGCCGCTCAGGATCAGCATCGTCGGGCCGACCAGGACGACGAAGAGCAACAGCACCGCCGCCAGTGTCATGTTGATCTCGGAGAGCCGCTTCACGCCGGCATCGAGGCCGGCGACCACCGACACCAGCGCCACGGCGGTGATGGCGAGGATCAAGACGACCTGCGCGGTGTCCGTCGCCGGGACACCGAAGAGGAAGTTGAGGCCGGCCGATGCCTGGGACGCTCCGTAGCCGAGCGAGGTGGCGAGCCCGAACAGCGTCGCCAGCACGGCCAGGATGTCGATGAAGTGGCCGATCGGCCCCCACACCCGCTCGCCGAAGATCGGGTAGAACATCGAGCGGATGGTGAGCGGCAGGCCCTTGTTGTAGGAGAAGAGCGCGAGCGCGAGCGCGACCGTGGCGTAGATCGCCCAAGGGTGCAGACCCCAGTGGAAGATCGTCGCCGCCATGCCGAGGCGCTCGGCCGCCTCCGCATCGCCGCCCGCGGCACCGAGTGGCGCCCAGTCGGTCCGCACCCCGCCCTCGACCGCGGTGCCGCCCATCGCCGAACTGTAGTGCGAGATCGGCTCCGACACGCCGAAGAACATCAGACCGATGCCCATGCCGGCGGCGAAGAGCATCGAGAACCAGCCGAGATAGGTGAAGTCCGGCGTCGCCTCCGAGCCCCCCAGCCGCACGTTGCCCAAAGGCGTCACGATCAACAGCAGGGCGAACAGGACGAAGATGTTGGCGGCGCTCAAGAAAAACCAGGCGAGGTTCGACGTCAGCCAGTCGCGCATGCCTTCGAAGGCGGGCTCGAGCGTCTCCGGGAAGCTCAGTGTCACCGCGACGAAGGCGACGATGGCGACGCCGGAGACCGCAAAGACCGGGTTGTGGACGTCGATGCCGAGTGGCCCGATCTTAACTTCGACGTTGTCCTGACCGATCTGGTAGTTGGTGTCGATCAGATTGGTCTCGCCATCGGGCGAGGGGATCGCCTCGGCTCCGGGCGATTCGACCGAACTGGAGGTCGTGCTCATGAAAGCGTCCTCGTTGCTGTTGGCGCTCAGCGCACGATGAAGATGGAGACGGCGGCATGGGTGGCGAGCGTGCCACCGTGCGAGGGCAGGATGGCGTCGACGACGTTGGGAACGTGCGACGCCATCACGATCAGATCGACGCCGAGGTCGTCGACGGCCTGCAGCAACGTGTCGTCGATCTGCACCGCCGGATCGTGCGCCGTGTAGCCTTTGCCCGCGGCCCGGATCCCGTAGGTGTCCGCTTTGCCGGCGGCGAAAGCCTCGAGCTTTTGTTGGAACTCATGGGGGTTGTGGGCCACCGGCGTGGGCGTGGCCGCAGTGACGCCGACGAAGGTCACCGACGCGTCGAACAGCTGCGCCAGTCGCGCGGCCGTGGCGATCGCCTTTTCGAGCGCATCGACGTGAACGAGGTCCACCGGCACCAAGATGTGTTTGTACATATCCGGTTCTCCGAATGCTCCTCCCGAGGCCGAAAGGCCGAACGGGTCGAGACCGCCCCGCGGGACGGCCGGACGCCGTCGGCGTACCCGGCGGTGGTACGCCCGTCGAGATCCGGCGGTCCCTTTCCGGCCGCCACCCGTGACGGCAGCGAGCGCCGCCAACGATGCCTCACCCGCCTATGTGAGACGGCTGATCGCGTGCGACACATCGATGCCGGCGCCCGCCCGCTCGTGTCGATCCGTCGAGCGGACGCCCCGCCATCGAGGTAGGACGCGCGATTCGCTACGGCGCCAGCACCCTGAACACCGCCGAGAGCGAAATAACGCCACTGACAGAGCCGATGCAGAATGGCAACCCCACAACCATTTCGGGCGTTGACACGGCGCGGGTTGCGCGCAGCCGCTCGAGCTGAGAGCGTGCCCGATGGGCGAGCCCGCTCGCCAATCTCCAGCCGCGAAAGGTCATCATGAGCGAAACGCCCCAGAACCCGGCCGAGCAGTTCCGCCAACTCGCCTCCGACGGCGATCGCATCGCCGAGGCGCTGACGCAGAACGGCGCGTCGCAGCAGGGTCAGGTCGTCGCCGCCCTCGCCCACATCGTTCGCCAGGTCGCCGATCAGCTCGACACCGCCGAGCCCGAGGCCTGAGCGACTTCAGCCGCCGCGTTGGGCGAGGGCGAGCCCCGCGCCCAGCGCCCGGCTCACCACCGCGCGTGCGTTCGACAGCGGCGCGAGCAATGCGCGCGTCGCCATATCCGTGTAAGCCACGTTCGTACGGCCGACCGCGTCCAACGCCAGCCGCGCCACGTCTTCGGGCGAGCGCGTTCCGGGGGCGAAGCGGAACGGGAGGGCACGCGTCCGGACCGGCCCGGGACACAGTGCCAGGACGTCGAGCGGCTCGCTGCGCAACTCGGTGACGAGGGCTTCTGTAAAGCTCAACACGAACGCCTTGGTGGCGGCGTAGACCGCCATCCGCGGCACCGGCGCGTAGGCCGCCGTGCTGGCGACGTTGATGACGAAGGCGCGGCGGTCGCCGGGCCGTGCGCCCTCCAACAGATGCGGCAACAGGGCGTGGGTGAGCACCACCGGTGCTCGACAGTTGACGTCGACCGCCGCCGTCAGCTCGTCGGTGGCGGCGTCGGAAAAGAGGCCGTAGGGGCCGAGGCCGGCGTTGTTGACGAGGCCGTCGAGCGGTGCCCGGCGGGCGGTGTCGACGATGGCGTCGAGCGCCGCCGGCGCCGCCAGATCGGCCGCCACCACCTCGACCTTGCGGCGTTCGCTCGCGAGTTCCTGGGCGAGCTGGTCGAGCTTGGCCTCGTTGCGGCCGGTCAGCACGAGGTCGCAATCGCGCGGCAACGTACGGGCGAAAGCCTCGCCGATGCCGCTGGTGGCGCCGGTGACCAGGATGCGGCGCGGGCGGCCGAGCGTCATCTGTGTACTCCTTGTCGATGGGCGGACGAGGTGGATCGCGGCGGGTGAACGACCAGGGTGGTCGGCGCGCCTGCGCC
>CAZCVH010000093.1:0-2143 GCA_964502115.1 uncultured Geminicoccaceae bacterium | reverse complement strand
TCGGCGCGCCTGCGCCCCGCTCGGCGGACCGCTTACGGGTTCGGGCGCCGTCGCGCCTGCGACGGCGCCACCGCAGCCATGCGCGAGCGACATCTTCCACACTTCTTTGTGATAGACTATCTGCATGGTGTGAATGTGAATTCAGCCTGCGGAGAGAAAACATCATGGCGGACGTCTCCCGTGACGATAAGACGCGCCGCGACTTCCTGCAGATCACCGGCTGGACCGGGTTCGGGGTGGGCGTGGCGCTGACGGCGTGGCCCTTGATCCACTCGATGAACCCGTCGGCCGAGATCCGCGCGCTCGCCACCGTGAAGGCCGATCTGAGCGGGGTCGAGCCCGGCATGGCGATCACCGTGATGTGGCAGGGCAAGCCGGTGTGGATCCGCCACATGACCGAGGACGACATCGCCCAGGCCGAAGCGCTGCCGCTCGAGGGCATGCGCGACCCGGCGACCTACACGGACCGTGTCGAGCGGCAGCCGTGGCTGGTGCAGATCGGCATCTGCACCCATCTCGGCTGTATTCCACTGGGCCACAAGCAGGGTGAGCCGAAGGGTGAGTTCGACGGCTATTTCTGCCCCTGCCACGGTTCGCACTACGACAACGCCGGCCGCATCCACAAAGGCCCGGCGCCGCGCAACCTCGACCTGCCGCCCTACGCCTTTCTCGACGACGCGACGCTGGAGATCGGCTGAGCGCGGGCTCAACTCGGCGCCGCGTCGTCGGGCGGATGCGGGCGTCGGCCCGGCCGGTGACCGAAGAGATGCAGAAAGCGCAGGCCGTCGCCGAGGCGCAGCACCACGATCGACAGCGCCAGCACCAGGATCGCCACCGCCTCGAACAGCACGTTCTGGGGGTCCATTTCCTTGCCCTGCAGCACGATCAGCCGCGCGAGCGCGGTGTTGGCGATCAACAGCGGATAGGTCACCGGCACCCGCCGGCTCTCCATGTACACCGCCACCATCGACAGCACCTCGGTGTAAAGAAAGAGCAACAGGATGTCGGCGATAACGACGTCTCGACGCTCGTACACCTTGTACAGTTCCAAACTGACGGCGGCTATCGTGAGCCCGGCGACGAGGACGAGCACGAGCCGCTCGACGTGCCGAATGGCGCGGGTGAACTTCATCGAACCGTTCCGACGTGGAGATCGGGTGGCCAACGTCCGCCGGGAGGCCGGCGTTCCCGCTGCCTTCAAAGACGGGTGAGCAGCTCCAAGAACGGCTCGGCGTAGCGTTCCAGCTTGGCCGCGCCGACGCCCTGCACCGCCGCGAAGCCGGCGCGGTCGCGCGGATGCCGGCGCGCCATGTCCTTCAGGCTGGCGTCCGTGAAGACCACGTAGGCGGGTACGTTCTGGGCGCGGGCGAGCTCGAGGCGCAGCTGCTTGAGCGCCGCGAGGACACGGTCGTCGACGGCGGGATCGGCCACCGCCGCCGCCTTGGCGGTGGTCGCACGCTTGGGCGCGTCCAGCCTGAGCGCGACGCTGCGCTCGCCCGCCGCCACCGCGGCGCCGGCGGCGGTCGGGGTCAGCGCGCCGTGGCCGGCGATATCCACCGCCACCAGCCCGCCGGCGTAGAGCTGGCGCAGGATCGAGCGCCAAGCCGGCCGCGGCCGCGTCTTGCCGGCGCCGTGAACCTCCAGCCGGTCGTGGCCGAGCCGCTGGATCTTTTCCGTCTTCGCCCCCACCAGCACGTCGACGACGTGGGCGGCGCCGAAGCGGCCGCCGGTGGCGCGGATGGTCTCGGCGACGAGGCGGACGACGTCCTCGGCGGGACTCAACGCCGGCGGATCGAGGCACAGATCGCAGGCGCCGCAGGGCGGCGTCTCCTCCCCGAAATAGCGCAGGAGCGCGCGCTTGCGGCACTCGGTGGCCTCGGTGAAGGCGAGAAGGGCGTCCAGGCGGCGGTGCTCGACCTGCTTGCGACCGTCGTCGCCGCCGCCCTCGTCGATCATGAAGCGCCGCGTGCGGATGTCGTCGAAGCCGTGGACGAGGAGCGCTTCGGCGGGCGCGCCGTCGCGTCCGGCGCGGCCGATCTCCTGGTAGTAGGCCTCCAGGTTCGACGGCAGGTCGAGATGGGCGACGAAGCGCACGTCCGGCTTGTCGATGCCCATGCCGAAGGCGATCGTCGCCACCACGATC
>CAZCVH010000092.1:0-7411 GCA_964502115.1 uncultured Geminicoccaceae bacterium | reverse complement strand
GAGAGCGCTAGAATCGCACTCTAGAGGTCGTGGGTTCGAATCCCATCGGCTCCACCAACGCGCCGCGCCTCGCCCGACCTTGCAACCCCGCACCGGATCGGTGGTGAGCGCGCCCGATTCCCCGATGCGCGCCGGGGCGCGGCCTCGCCGCCCGCGATGGCTCGTGCCGCCCGGCCGACCCTCCGCCGCCGCGTTGTTCACCCTGGCGGTGGCGGGGTTGCTCGCGCTGCCGCTGGCGGCGGTGCTCGCCGCCTTCGCGCAGCCGACCGGGCTGGTGTGGGACCACGTCCTGGGCGTGCTGGTGCCGCGCTACATGGCCACCACCGTCCAACTCGGCATCACCGTGGCGCTGTTGGCGGCGGTCTTCGGGGCCGGCTGCGCCTGGCTGGTGACGATGTGCACCTTTCCCGGCCGGGGTGTGCTCGAGCCGCTTTTGGTGACGCCGCTGGCGCTGCCGTCCTACGTGCTCGCCTACGTCTATCTCGACTTCCTCGGCCCCGCCGGGCCCGTCGCCGACATCGTCCGCCTCGACGTCGCCTCCACCGGCGGCGCCGCGGTGCTGCTCGCCGCCGCGCTCTTTCCCTACGTCTACGTCCTGACCCGCAGCGCCTTTCTGCAGCGCTCGGGCACCTTCCACGACATCAGCCGCTCGCTCGGGGTCGGGCCGTGGGCCGCCTTCGTGCGGATCAGCCTGCCGCTGGCGCGCCCCGCCTTGGTCGCCGGCACCGCGCTGGTGGTGATGGAGACCTTCGCCGATTTCGGCGCGGTCTCGCTCCTCGGCGTGCAGACCTTCACCACCGGCATCTTCCGGGCCTGGTTCTCGATGGGCGACGCCACCGCCGCGGCGCGCCTCGGCGGCATCCTCCTGCTCGCGGTCTTCGCGCTCTTGGTGCTCGAACGCAGGGCGCGGGCGGGGGCGGCCTACCACGACGCCCGCACCGAACGCGGTCGCGCCCGTTTCGCGCTCGGCGGCTGGCGCGCCGCGCTCGCCTTGGGCTTCTGCGCCGTGCCGGTGCTGGTGGGCTTCTTGGTGCCGCTGGCGCGGCTGATCTGGCTGGCGCTGCGGCCGGGGGCGTGGAACTCCACCGTCGGCCTCGGCCCGCTGGTCGCCAACTCGGTGCTCGCCGGGCTCGTCACCGCGGCCATCGCGGTCGTCCTCGCGCTGGTGATGGTCTACGCCGCGCGGCAATCGCGCGGGCCCGCCGCGGCGCTGGGGGTGCGGGCGGCGAGCCTGGGCTACGCCGTGCCGGGGCCGGTCATCGCCGTCGGCGTGCTCGGCCCGCTCGCCGCCGTCGACGGTGCCGTCGCCGAGCTGCTGCGGGGCTGGGGGCTCGATGTCGGGCTGCTGCTCACCGGCACCGTGGCGGCGCTGGTCTTCGCCTATCTGGTGCGCTTCATGACGGTGAGCCTGGGCGCCATCGAATCCGGCCTCGCCGCCGTCCGCCCCGCGCTCGACGACGCCGCGGCGACGCTCGGCACCGGCTTCGCGATGCGGCTGGTGCGCGTCCACGTCCCGCTCGCCTGGCCGGCGCTGGCGAGCGCCTTTCTCCTGGTCGCCGTCGACGTCGTGAAGGAGCTGCCGGCGACGCTGGTGCTGCGCCCGTTCGACTTCGACACGCTGGCGGTGCGGACCTACAACCTGGTGCGCGACGAGCGCCTGGCCGAGGCGGCGCAGCCGGCCCTGCTCTTGGTGGCGATCGGGCTGGTGCCGGTGCTGCTCCTGCTGCGGACGCTCGAGCGGCGCCGCTGAGGCGGGGTGGCGGCGGCGCGGCCGCGGCCGCGACGCGCGCCGTACTTGACACGCACCGCAGCGCAGCCCTTGATGCTCGCGCATCGCGCGCGGCGCCCCGGGGGGTCGTGGCCGGTGCCAACTCCGAGACACTCGGCTGGTGGGCTCCCTTCACGTCGGCTATGCGTGCGCGTCCGTGCGGGTCGCGGCGGCGCGACCTGCGGCGTTTCGGGAGACACGACCATGAGACGAACCGGCTTGTTGATGGCGTCCGCGGCGCTGATCGCGTTCGCGGCCACCGCGGCGGATGCCCAGGAGAAGGTGTTCCGCTACTCGACCACCGGCGACATCCTCGGCCTCGACCCCCACAACAACAACGAGGGGCCGACCAACACGATGAAGAGCAACCTCTACGGTCGGCTCGTCCATCGCTTGCCCGACCTCTCGCTCGAGCCCGACCTCGCCACCGAGTGGGAGCGTCTCGACGACACCACCTGGCGCTTCACGCTGCGCGAGGGGGTGACCTTCCACAACGGCAACCCGTTCCGCGCCAACGACGTCGTCTACAGCTTCGAGCGCCAGAGCCAGGACAGCTCCGACATGGCGTTCGCCGTCGCCTCGATCGCGAGCGTCGACGCGGTCGACGACTACACCGTCGAGATCACCACCGCGGCGCCCGACCCCACGCTCCTCCTCAACATGCCGAACGTCTACATCGTCGACGAGGAGTACATGGAGGCGAACGACGCCTTCGAGGTCGTCGCCGGCGCCGGCAGGACCAACTTCGCCAACGCCAACGCCAACGGCACCGGCCCCTTCCGGCTGGTCGAATGGGTCCAGGACAACCGCGTCGTGGTCGAGCCCTTCGAGGACCACTGGAACTACGACGACCGCATGCACAACATCGACCGCGCGGTCTTCACGCCGATCGGCAACGACGCCACCCGCGTCGCCGCGATCCTTTCGGGCGAGATCGACGCGATGTATCCGGTGCCGTTGCAGGACATCCCGCGGCTCGAGGGCGAGGCCGACGTCTCGGTGCTGCAGGGCCCCGAACTCAGGACGATCTTCTTCGGCTTCGACCATCACCGCGACGAGCTGATGGACATGCCGGGCTCGGGCGAGAACCCGTTCAAGGACCGGCGGGTGCGCGAGGCCTTCGCCCTCGCCATCGACAAGGCGGGCATCGAGCGCGTCGTCATGCGCGGGGCGGCGACGCCGACGGGCTCGATGATCGCGCCGGGCATCAACGGCTTTCAACAGGATCTGAACGACCCGTATCCGCACGATCCCGAGCGCGCGCTGGAGCTGATGGCGGAGGCCGGCTGGGCCGACGGCTTTCCGGTCACCTTCGACTGCCCCAACGACCGCTACGTCAACGACGAGGCCATCTGCACCGCGATGGTCCCGATGCTCGAGCGCATCGGCGTCGACGTCAATTTGAACGCGCAGACCAAGTCGCTGCACTTCAACAAGATCCGCGAGCACGACACCAGCTTCTACATGCTGGGTTGGACCCCGGGCTCCTACGACGCCTACAACGTCTTTCAGAACATCATCACGCTCGACGGCGAGGCGCAGGGGGCGTGGAACTCGGGGCGCTACAGCCACCCCGAGGTCGAAGAGCTCGCCGACCGCATCGCCACCGAGGTCGACGAGGAGAAGCGCGACGCGCTGATCCACGAGGGCTTCCGCATCCACAAGGAAGACGTCGGCCACATCCCGCTGCACCAGCAGGCGCTGGCCTGGGGCGTGCGCGACGACACGGTCGAGGAGATCATCCAACGGCCGTTCAACGACATCGACCTCCGCTACGTCGTCTTGAACTGACGACCGGCGCGCGGCCCGGCGAGCGCCCGGGTCGCGCGCCGCCGATCGAGGGCGCGCCATGCTCGACTACATCGTGCAGCGGCTGGTGCAGGCGGTCTTCGTCATGCTCGTGGTCGCGCTGATCTCGTTCTCGCTCTTTCAGTTCGTCGGCGACCCGGTCAACAACATGGTCGGCCAGGAGGCGACCGAGGCGCAGCGCGACGCCCTGCGCGAGCGGCTGGGCCTCAACGACCCGGTGCCGCTGCAGTTCGCGAAATGGGTCGGCAACGCCGTCAAGGGCGAGTTCGGCGTCTCCTACCGCATGGGCAAGCCGGTCGACCGGCTCATCGCCGAACGCCTGCCGGCGACGCTGGAGCTCGTCTTCCTCTCCGCCGTGCTGGCGCTCGTCCTGGGCGTGCCGATGGGGGTCTATACCGGCCTCAACCGCGACAGCTGGCTGTCGCGCGTCTTCTTGACGATCAGCCTGATCGGGATCTCGCTGCCGACCTTTTTGATCGGCATCTTGATGATCCTGGTCTTCGGGGTGTGGCTGGGGTGGCTGCCGACCTTCGGCCGCGGTGGGCTGGTCGATCTCGGCCCGTGGGAGACCAGCCTGCTCACGCCCGAGGGCTGGAGCCACATCATCATGCCGGCCTTCACGCTCGCGCTCTTCCAGCTCACGCTGATCATGCGGCTGGTGCGCGCCGAGATGCTGGAGGTGCTCAGGACCGACTACATCAAGTTCGCGCGCGCCCGCGGGCTCTCGCGGCGCGCCATCAATTTCGGCCACGCCTTGAAGAACACGCTGGTGCCGGTCATCACCATCATGGGTCTGCAGATCGGCGCGCTCCTGGCGTTCTCGATCATCACCGAGACGGTGTTCCAGTGGCCGGGGATGGGGCTGTTGATCATCCAGGCCATCCAGTTCGCCGACATCCCGATCATGTCGAGTTACTTGGTGCTGGTCGCACTCTTCTTCGTCACCATCAACCTCACCGTCGATCTTCTCTACTACGTCGTCGACCCGCGGCTGCGCGCCGAGCGCGGCGGCGGGGGACACTGAGAGGTCCGCCGTGCAACAGGCCCGCCCCCGTACCGCCACCGACCTGCCGGCGCCGCCGCGCTTCGCGACGCGGCTCGCCTCCAACCTCGAGGCGTTCCTCGACAGCGACGTCTTCGACAGCTTCAAGCGCTCGCCGGTGACGATCACCGCCTTCGTCGTGACGATGATCCTCTTCGTGAGCGCGCTGTTCGCACCCTGGGTCGCCCCCTACGACGTCGGCGACCTCAAAAGCCTCGACCTGATGGACGCCTTCAAGCCGCCGGTCTGGGCCGAGGGCGGCGAGGCGAGCTACCTTCTCGGCACCGACGACCAGGGCCGCGGCGTCCTCTCCGCCATCATCTTCGGGCTTCGGATCTCGTTGATGGTGGGCTTTCTGGGCGTCATCCTCGCCGCGCTGGTCGGCACCGTGCTGGGCCTGGTCTCGGGCTATCTCGGCGGCTGGGTGGACGCGCTCATCATGCGCATCGCCGACGTCCAGCTGACCTTCCCGGCGATCCTCATCGCCCTTTTGATCGACGGCATCGTCGGCGCCATCATCGGCACGCGGGCGGCGAGCGAGACCAAGCTCGGCGTGCTCGTCTTCGCCATCGCCGCCAGTTTGTGGGTCAACTTCGCCCGCACCGTGCGCGGCTCGACCCTGGTCGAGAAGAACAAGGAGTACGTCCAGGCGGCGCGGCTGATCGGTGTCCACCCGATCCTCATCATGTACCGCCACGTCCTGCCGAACGTGATGGGCCCGGTCTTGGTCATCGCCACGCTCTCGCTCGCCGTCGCCATCCTGACCGAGGCCACGCTCTCCTTTCTGGGCGTCGGCGTGCCGGTGACCAACCCCTCGCTCGGCACGCTCATCCGCATCGGCAACGACTTCCTCTTCTCGGGCGAGTGGTGGATGTCGATCTTTCCGGGCGTGGCGCTGGTGATCCTCGTCCTCGCGGTCAATCTGCTGGGCGATTGGCTGCGCGACGCCTTGAACCCCAAGCTGCGCTGAGGTGACGGCCGTGGCCACCAAGCCTCCCGTCCTCGACGTCCGGAACCTGCGGGTGGAGTTCGTCACCCGCCGCGGCACGCTCACCGCCGTCGACGACGTCTCCTTCACGGTCGACGAGGGCGAGGTCCTGGGCGTCGTCGGCGAATCGGGGGCCGGCAAGTCGATCACCGGCGCCGCCATCATCGGCCTGCTCGAGCCGCCCGGCCGCGTCGCCGGCGGCGAGGTGATCCTCGACGGCGAGCGCATCGACCATCTGACGGCGGAGCAGATGCGTCGGGTGCGCGGCCGGCGCATCGGCATGGTCTTCCAGGACCCGCTGACCTCCTTGAACCCGCTCTACACCGTCGGCCGCCAGCTGGTGGAGACGATCCTGACCCATCAGGACCTGAGCGAGAGCCAAGCGCGGGCCCACGCCATCGAGCTTCTGGGCGAGGTCGGCATCCCCGCGCCCGAGCGCCGCATCGACCAGTACCCGCACCAGTTCTCCGGCGGCATGCGCCAGCGCGTGGTCATCGCGCTCGCGCTCTGCGTCAACCCGCGCATGATCATCGCCGACGAGCCCACCACCGCGCTCGACGTCTCGATCCAGGCCCAGATCATCAAGCTCTTGAAGCGGCTGTGCACCGAGCACGGCGCGGCGGTCATGCTGATCACCCACGACATGGGCGTCATCGCCGAGACCGCCGACCGCGTCGCCGTCATGTACGCCGGCCGCATCGCCGAGATCGGCCCGGTGACGGACGTCATCACCGCCGCCAGGCACCCCTACACCGAGGGGCTGATGGGCTCGATCCCGGTGGTCGGCCACGACCTCGACCGGCTCACCCAGATCGAGGGCTCGATGCCGCGGCTGACCGAGATCCCTTCCGGCTGCGCCTTTCATCCGCGCTGCCCCTACGCCTTCGAGCGCTGCAAGCACCAGCGCCCCGGGCTGATGAAGGCCGGCGGCTCGCTCGCCGCCTGCTGGCTGCACGACGACGAGCGGGCCGAGGCGGCCGAGTGAGGAGACCGCGATGACGTCTGCGAACATCCTCGAGGTCGAGGGCCTCTGCAAGGACTTCGACGTCTCCTCGCCGATCCTCGAGCGCCTGGTGAGCCGCGAGGGCCGGACCTGGCTGCGCGCGGTCGACGAGGTCGGCTTCCATGTGCCGAAGGGCAAGACCTTGAGCCTCGTCGGCGAGAGCGGCTGCGGCAAATCGACGGTGGCGCGCCTCGTCGTCGGCCTCTACCGCCCGAGCGCGGGCCGCGTCGTCTTCGACGGCCGCGACATGGCCGAGGCGGCGCGGAGCGGTGCCATGGGCTCGCTGCGCCGGCGCTTTCAGATGATCTTTCAGGACCCGTTCGCCAGCCTCAACCCGCGCTGGCGCGTCCACGACATCGTCGCCGAGCCGCTCCGCGCCCACGGCCTGACCAAGGACGCGCGCGCCGTCACCCGCCGCGTCGGCGAGCTCCTGGAGATGGTCAAGCTCTCCGCCCGCGACGGCGAGAAGTACCCGCACGAGTTCTCGGGCGGCCAGCGCCAGCGCATCTCGATCGCCCGCGCCCTCTCCTCCAACCCCGAGTTCCTCGTCTGCGACGAGCCGACCTCCGCCCTCGACGTCTCGGTCCAGGCGCAGATCCTCAACCTGATGAAGGACCTGCAACAGGAGCTCGGGCTCTCCTACCTCTTCATCAGCCACGACCTCGCGGTCGTCTACCACATCGCGGACTATCTGGGCGTGATGTACTTGGGCCGTCTGGTCGAGGTCGGCCCGGCGCGCGAGATCTTCAAAAACCCGCAGCACCCCTACACCCGCATGCTCTTGGACGCGATCCCCGACCT
>CAZCVH010000091.1:0-7573 GCA_964502115.1 uncultured Geminicoccaceae bacterium | reverse complement strand
GCTATATAGCTTGGAGGCATTATTTTGGCAAGCGCCATGATGGCCGCACGCCCGAGCCTGTAGCGCGACAGGCGGGATGACCGGTGCGCGTCACGGCGGTTCCGGGCTGGTTCCGCGACCGCCGGCATGTCGGCGCCGGGCCGAGTTCGGGGGTGGCCGGCGGCGGAGCCCGGCCCGATGGTCTCACGGCCATAGGTGTGCTATCCTAATTGACGGAGCGTTGCGGCCGTAGGGTCCGGTGCGAGGGGTGGACTCGGGTGTTGCCGAACGAACCCAGATCGGCGTTTTCGTGAGGTGGATCAGGGGTTTGCGCGCCCATCGGCCGCGCCGCCGGGCGGGGCGCGACGGCGCCACCGGTGGCGCTCGACCCGCCGCTGCACCGCCTTCTCGGCCTCGGTGAGCACGAAGACCATCGCGCCCGCGGCGACGACGACGACGACCTCGCGCGGGCCCAGTGCGGTGGTGGCGAACAGGTGCTGCATCAGCGGCGCGGTGGTGAAGACGATCTGGGCGACCACGACCGTCACCACGCCGGCCCAGACCGCGGGCGTGCCCTTCAGGCCGTCGAGGGTGAACGCCGAGCCGTGGGCGAAGCGGGCGCTGAAGAGGTAGGCGATCTCCATCGCGACGAAGGCGTTGACCACCATGGTGCGGGCGGTGTCGACCGCGTGGCCCCGATCGAGCGCCCAGAAATAGGTCCCGAAGGCGCCGACCACGAACAGCGCGGAGACGTAGAGCACCCGCCACCCCAACAGGCGCGACAGCAGCGGCTCGTCGCTCGGCCGCGGCGGGCGGTACATCGTTCTGGGCTCGGTCGGCTCGAAGGCCAGCGTGAGGCCGAGCCCGACCGCGGTGATCATGTTGACCCAGAGGATCTGCACCGCGGTGATCGGCAGCGCCAGGCCGGCGGCGATGGCGGCGACGATGGCGAAGGCCTCGCCGCCGTTGGTCGGCAGGGTCCAGGCGATGACCTTCTTCAAATTGTCGTAGACCGTGCGGCCCTCGCGCACGGCGGCGACGATGGTGGCGAAATGGTCGTCGGTGAGGACCATCTCGGCGGCTTCCTTGGTCGCCTCGCTGCCCTTCTCGCCCATCGCGATGCCGACGTCGGCGCGCTTGAGGGCCGGGGCGTCGTTGACGCCGTCGCCGGTCATCGCGACGACGCCGCCCATCGCCTGCAGGGCCTCGACGAGCCGGAGCTTGTGCTCGGGCGAGGTGCGCGCGAACACGCTGGTGGCGTGGACGTGATCGGGCAGGTCGGCGTCGGCGATGGCGTCGAGCTCGAGGCCGGTGAGCGCGGTCTCGGGCCGCGGCAGGCCGAGATCGCGGGCGATGGCTTGCGCCGTGACGGCGTGGTCGCCGGTGATCATCTTGACGTCGATGCCGGCGCGGCGACAGGCGGCGACGGCCGCGCGGGCCTCCTCGCGCGGCGGATCGATCAGGCCGACGAACCCCAACAGCTCCAGATCACCGTCGGCGTCGCCGGCGGCGAGCCTGTGGTGATCGGGCGTCGCCGCCTTTTGCGCCACCGCCAGGAGGCGCTTGCCGGTGGCGGCGAACTCGTGGGCCTTGTGCTGCCAGTGGGGCTCGGCGAGCGGCTCGGAGCCGTGCGGTCCGGCCTGGGTCCGACACATCGCCAGGACGCGTTCCGGCGCGCCTTTGACGACGATGCGGCGCTCGCCGCCGGGGCCGTCGTGGAGCGTCGCCATGTAGCGGTGCTGGCTGTCGAACGGCACGGCGTCGAGACGGGGGTGGGCCGCGCGCTCCGCCTCGGCATCGAAGCCGGCCTTGACCGCGGCGACCACCAGCGCCGCCTCGGTCGGATCGCCGAGCGCGACCCACGCCCCCCCGTCGCGCTCGAGCTCGGCGTCGTTGCACAACAGCCCGCCGCGCAGCAGCTCCTCGACCACCGGCAGCGCGCGGGGGTCGACGCGCTCGCCGTCGCGCCGAAAGGCGCCCACCGGGGTGTAGCCGGCGCCCTCGACGGTGAGGTCGTGGCCGGCCCAGGCCAGCACCCCGGCGGTCATCTCGTTCTTGGTGAGCGTGCCGGTCTTGTCCGAGCAGATGACCGAGACCGAGCCCAGCGTCTCGACCGCCGGCAGCCGGCGGATGACGGCGTTGCGCGCGGCCAGGCGCTGGGTCCCGATGGCGAGCGTGATCGTCATCACCGCCGGCAGGCCTTCGGGGATCGCCGCCACCGCGAGCCCCACCACCGCCATGAAGGCGGCGTCGAGGCCGTAGCCGCGCAGACCCGCGGCGACCGCGAAGACGACCGCGGCGAGACCGACGATGATCAGCGTCAGGCGCCGGCCGAAGGCGTCCATCTGGCGCACCAGCGGCGTCTTCAGGGTCTCGACGCCGCCGAGGAGCGCGCTGATGCGGCCGAGCTCGGTGGCGCCGCCGGTGGCGACGACCGCACCGCCGCCGGTGCCGGCGACGACCAGCGTGCCCGAGAACGCCATCGCGGTGCGGTCGCCGAGCGCCGCTTCGACCGGCCCCGCCGCGGTGGTCTTCTCGGCGGCGACCGATTCGCCGGTGAGGATGGCCTCGTCGATCTTGAGCTCGCGGGCCTCGATCAGGCGCAGATCGGCGGGCACGCGCTCGCCCGCCGCCAAGAGCACGACGTCGCCCGGCACCAGGTCGGCCGCCGGCACCGTGCGCCGACGGCCGCCGCGCAGGACGCGGGCCTCCGGCTCCAGCATCTGGGACAGGGCCGCGAGCGCGCTCTCGGCGCGGCCCTCCTGCACGAAGCCGATGAGGGCGTTCACCAGCACGACGGCGAGGATCACCACCGCGTCCAGCTCGTGGCCGATGAGCCCGGCCAGCCCCGCCGCGGCGAGCAGGGCGTAGATCAAGACGTTCTTGAACTGACGGGCGAAGCGGCCGAGCGGACCGCCGCGAGCGGCCGCCGGCAGGCGGTTCGGGCCCCGCGTCGCCAGCCGACGCTCGGCTTCGGCCTCGTCGAGCCCGTCCGGGGTCGTCTCGAGCTCGGTGAGCACGGCCGCCGGTGGACGGGCCCACGCCGGCGGCCCTTCCGCCGGCGGCGACTGCGCTTCGTCCATCGCGGTCACGCTCTCCAGCACCGTGGCGAGATTGCGCGCGGCCGTACGCGCGCCGCTCGCGTCGGATCAAGGGGTGCCGTCGACGCAGCGGCCTCGGCTCAAAGTTCAATGGATGGGGCGCGGCCCTGCGGCCTTCCACGGCGACGACGCACCGTCACCCGCCGCGCGCCGTCGCCGTCACTAGGAATTCTGTCGGTTTACGGGTTAAGCTGTCTTGACGGCCGTGGCAGGATTTCGGCCCGTGTGGCGACGGCGGGTGGTGACCGCGTCGCGCCCCCTCGGGGGCCGTTGCGTGCCGGGGAGGCGAGGCGATGACCGATACCGACGCGCTTTCCGTCGAGGTCGAGATGGAGCGCGACGAGGCGCCCGGCCACGTCGTGGCGATCGGCGCCTCCGCCGGGGGGCTCGAGCCGATCGAGCTGCTGTTCGACCGGCTTGCCACCCGGACCGGTGCGGCGTTCGTCTTGATCCAGCACCTCTCGCCCGACTTCGAGAGCCTGATGGACCAGCCCCTGGCACGGCACACCGCGATGGCGATCGAGGCCGCGCCGGGGCTGGTCTCGCCGGTCTTTCGCGACCTCGTCGGCAACGCCGTCGAGCACCACCACCGCGCCGCCGGCGTGATCACGGTGCGCGGCGAGCGCGAGAACGGGCGCGCCGAGTTCTTCGTCAGCGACGACGGCCCCGGCATCGACCCGGCGATGCACGAGCAGATCTTCGAGCCCTTCCGCAAGATCGACCCCCAGCGCGGCGGCACCGGCATGGGCCCGGCCTTCGTCGAGCGCGCCCTCGAGCGCGGCCGCGGCGGCATCGAGATCATCGCCTCGGGGCCGGGTCGGGGCACGACCTTTCGGGTCACGCTGCCGGTGCGGCCCGCGGCGGGCTCAGCCGAGCGGGCTCGAGCCCGCGCCGGCGAGCGCGGCGCGCAACTCGAGGGCGAAGGCGTCGACCGCGGCCCAGTCGGTATAGTCGACGACGCTGACGCCGTCCGTCGGCCCGCCGGTGAGCGCCATGATCAGCCGGATCATCTGGCGGTCGAGCCAGCGGTAGCGCGGGTAGTCGAGCTTGCCGGCGAAGACCGCCCGGTGCGCCGGGGCGAGCCCGTGCCGGGCGGTCAGCTTGGTGAGATAGGGGTTGGTCGCGGGCGTGTTCTTCTCGGGCTTGCGGGCGGTCAGGTTGACCGAGGCGAGCGCCAGGGGCGGCGGGGCGGCGAGGCCCTTGTAGGCGGCAAGGAACCGCTCCGCGGCCGCCAGGTGCTTGCCGTAGCGCACCGCCGCGACCAGCACGGCGAAGGGGGCGGCCCGCAAGCGGTCGGTGGGCACGCCGTCGGCGGCGAGGTCGTGGAGTTCGGCGGTGTCGACGCCGGCGGCGAGGCGCGCGGCGATCGCCGCGGCGTGGCCGTCGCGGCTGGCGTAGGCGACGAGCGCGGGGGCGCTCACAGCCGGGTGACCTTGGCGGCGAGGTCGGGGCGGCCCCGTTCCTCCGCCTCGGCCTGCGCCGTGCCGAGATAGACGAAGCCGGCGAGGCGCTCGCCGCCTTTGAGGCCCAGCGCCGCGAGCACCCGATGATCGTAGCCGTACCACTCGGTGATCCACTGCGCCGCGAAGCCCATGGCGTTGGCGGCCAGGAGCAGCTGGTGGCAGACCGCGCCCGCGCTCAGCACCTGTTCCCACTCCGGCACCTTCGGGTTGAGCACCGGCGCCGACACCACGGCGACGACCGTCGGCGCGCGCAGCAAGCGGCCGCGCTCGGCCTCGAGCGACGGCGGCTGGGCGTCGGGCTGGCGGGCGAGGAAGGCCTCGACGATCGTCGCGCCGAGGCGGGCGCGGGCCTCGCCCTCGACGACGACGAAGCGCCAGGGCGCGAGCTTGCCGTGGTCCGGCACGCGCACCGCCAGCGCCAGCAGGCGCTCCAGTTCGGCCGGGGCGGGGCCGGGCTCGCCCAGGCTCCGGACCGGCAGCGAGCGGCGGCGGGCCAAAAAGCGCAGCACGTCGGCCGAGGCCGGCGCGGCATCGAGACGGTCGCCGTCCGCCGGCGTGGCGGTGGCGTCGAGGGGTGGGCGCGGCGTCGCCGGGCGATCGGCGTCCATGGCGGGTCTCCCGTTGCTCTCGGTCGTATCGACACGACATGATCTCTGTTCAAGGGGGTGCGGGCGCGCGCCCGCCGGGCGTCGCGTTGACACCCGCGGGCCCGCCACCTAGCACCCGACGGGTAGCGGAGAGCAGCCGATGTCGTCGGGCTTGAAAGGCTTTCTCGGAGCGTGGCTGTTGTGGGTCATCGCCATCGTGCTCGCCAACGCCTCGGTCTGGTCGCTGATGGTCGACTGGTGGGGCGCGTGAGGATGGCCGGCGGATGAACCCGAGGTCGGATCGCGGAGCGGGGCCGCCGCCGGCGGATCTGCTCGGCGCGCCGCCCAGGGGCGGCCGCATCTGGGGGCTGCGGGCGCTGCCGGTGGTGTTCGTCTTCCCCATGTTCGCGGCGCTGGTGAGCGGCAGCGGTGTGAAGCTCTTGGCCCTGATGGGCGGTACCGGCCTGCTCGTGCTCGCCGCCGCGTTGATCCGCCGCGGGCTGGACGCTACCGCCGACTACGAGGAGCGCCGTTTCGCCCAGCCGCCGCCGCCCTTGCGCCTCGCCGGCGCGGCGGCGATCGGCCTCGCCTTTTTCCTGATCGCGGGGGTGGCCACCGGCTACGGGACCTTCATGAGCCTGGTCGTCGCCGGGCTCGGCTTCGCCGCGAGCGTCGGCACCTACGGCGTCGATCCGCGCGCCGCCAAGAAGCTGCCGCCGGCGGAGGCGGCGCGCACCGGGGTCAAGACCGAGCAGGTCGTGGCGGCGGTCAACGAGGCCAAGGGCAAGATCGCCGACATCCGCCACCACGGCGACCGCCTCGCCAACCGCGAGCTGCGCGCCCGGCTCGAGCGCATCTGCACCGCCGCGCTCGCCGTCGTCGACGAGATCGAACGCGACCCCAAGGACCTGCCGCGGGCGAGGCGGTTTTTGAACGTCTATCTCGACGGGACCCGCGACGTCGTGCGCGACTACGCCAAGCGCGAGCAGGACTTCGCCGAGACCGTGCTCGCCGACAACTTCCAAAACGTGCTGGCCACCATCGAGCGCGTGTTCCAAGAGCAGCTGCAGCACCTGCGCAAGGACGAGGCCTTCGATCTCGAGGTCGCCATCGACGTCCTGCACACCCAGCTCACCAAGGAGGGGGTCGGCTGAGCGACCCCGCGGAGGAGGCCATGACCCCCGAGAGCGAGCCCACCGAGCCGTCGCGCGAGGCCGCCACCGGCGACGCGCCGGCGGCGGGCGAGGTCGAGGCCAAGCTCGCCGTCCTCTCCAAGGAGGTCACCCGCGACCTCGAGGTCGAGCCGGGCGCGGCGCGCGAGATCGCCGAGCGCGTCCGCGAGATCGACCTGTCGGACAGCAACGCCGTGCTCTTCTTCGGCGCCAAGGCCCAAGAGCAGCTCACCGAGCTCTCCGAGCAGATGCTCGAGAACGTCCGCACCAAGGAGGCCGGCCCCGCCGGCGATCTGCTGAACCAGATGGTGGGCAAGCTCAAGGAGCTCGACGTCACCGGTATCGACCCCGGCGCCAAGACCGGCTTCATCGGCCGGCTCTTCGGCCTCAAGAGCCAAGTCGAGCGCTACGTCGAGCGCTACGACACCGTCAAGGATCAGATCGAGGACACCGCGGTCGCGCTGGAGAAGCACAAGACCCAGCTGCTCACCGACATCACCCGCCTCGACAAGCTGTACGACGCCAACCTGGATTATTTCCACACCCTCGAGCTCTACATCGCGGCGGGGCGGGCCAGGCTGAAGGAGCTCGACGAGGAGACCATCCCCGAGCGGGAGCGGGCGGCGAGCGCCGACGACGTCATCGCGGCGCAGAAGCTGCGCGATCTCCGCGCCGTCCGCGACGACCTCGAGCGCCGCGTCCACGATCTCCTGCTGACCCGCCAGGTGACGATGCAGAGCCTCCCCAGCGTCCGGCTCGTGCAGGAGAACGACAAGGCGCTGGTCACCAAGATCAACTCGGTGCTGACCAATACCGTGCCGCTCTGGAAGCAGCAGCTGGCGCAGGCGGTGACGATCTACCGCTCGGGCGAGGCGGCCAAGGCGGTCAAGGAGGCCACCGACTTCACCAACGAGCTGTTGCGCTCGAACGCCGAGCGGCTGCGCACCGCCAACCGCGAGGTCCGCCGCGAGGTCGAGCGCGGCGTGCTCGACGTCGAGACCGTCAAGGCCGCCAACGACGAGCTGATCGCCACCATCAACGACAGCCTCCAGATCGCCGACGAGGGCAAGCGCCGCCGCGCCGAGGCCGAGCGCGCGCTCGGCGAGATGGAGGAGGAGCTGAAGAAGACGCTGCAGGCGGCGTCGGCGCGGCTCACCCACGGCGGCAACACGGGCGGCTGAGGCCAAAGGCCGGCTCGGTCGGGCGCGGGCCGTCCGCTAGCTTCGGCCGTCGACGCGCCGCCGAAGGACACGCCATGTTCGAGGAGCTGG
>CAZCVH010000090.1:4396-7576 GCA_964502115.1 uncultured Geminicoccaceae bacterium | reverse complement strand
GCGTATTCGGGGTAGAAGAAGACCTTCATCCCGAAGCCGCCGCCGACGTCGGCGGTGCGCACGCGGACCTGCTCCGGGGGCAGGTGCAGGACGTGGCCGGCGAAGATGTCGCGCAGCATCCACACCCCCTGGCTGCACACCTGGACGTCGAGCTTGCCCTCCTCGGCGTGCCAGTCGGCGACGATGGCGCGGGTCTCCATCGGGTTGGCGACGAGGCGGTTGTTGACGAGGCGGAGGCGGGTGACGTGCGCCGCCTCGGCGAAGGCGGCGTCGAGCGCGGCGTCGTCGCCGTATTGCCAGTCGAAAGCGCGGTTGCCGGGGGCGGCGGCGTGGAGCGTCGTCTCCGCCCCCGTCGCCGCGGTGGTCGTCGCGACCGCCGGCTCCTCGTCGAAGTCGAACGCGACCAGATCGGCGGCGTCCTTGGCCTCGGCGACGCTGTCGGCGACGACGAAGGCGAGGCCCTCGCCGGCGAAGCGGACCTTGTCGCTCGCCAGCACGGGCCGGCCCGGATCGGCGCGGTCGGTGCCGTCGCGGTTCTTGAGCGGGATCAGGCAGGGCAGCCGGTTGGCCTCGGCGGCGTCGAAATCGGCGCCGGTGAAGACGGCGTGGACGCCGGGGGCGGCGCGCGCCGCCTCGACGTCGAGTTCGGTGAGGCGGCCGTGGGCGACGGGGGCGCGCACGACGACGCCGTAGAGCTGCGCCTCGAGGTCGATGTCGTCGGTGTAGCGCCCGTGGCCGGTGACGAACCGGACGTCCTCGAAGCGCTTCACCGGTTGCCCGGAGCCGAATTTCGCCATGCTCTCCTCCCGCGGCCGACGCTCGCCGCGGGAGATAGTACGGAACCGGCCCGCGGGGACAGACCACGCGTCGCCGCGCCGCGCACGATCGCCGCAACGGGCGCTGCAACGGGCTCGGGGCCCACGGTGTTGCGGAGATGTGCAACCAAAGGAGGTGCGTCATGCGTCACGATCCGCTGGCCACTGCGATTCGCGAGCGCGCCCGGGAGTTGTGGGAAGCCGAGGGCCGCCCCACCGGACGGGCCCTCGACCACTGGCTGCAGGCCGAGCGCGAGGTCCGGGTCGACGCCGAGACCGCGCTCGGCGGGCTGCGCGCGCCGATGCGCCGGCCCGAATTCGACGCCGCCGTCGACCGGGGCGAGCTCGCGCGCGGAAGGTGACGGCCCGAGCCCGTCAGGCGTCGTCGGGCGCCGGTGCGGCGGGGGGCGCCTCGCCGGCGAAACTCCGGGTGATGGTGCCGTAGACGCAATCGATGGCGTAGGCGGCGATCAGCTGGCCGAGGCCCTGCAGCCCCAAGCGCGTGGCGCCGCCACCGCCGAGGCCGGTGGCGGCGCCGAGGCCGCTGACGACGCCGCCGATGACCAGGGTCGCCAGCGTGACGATCGCCAAAATCGCGCTGGCGAACAGCACGATACAGCCGAGGATCTTCAAAGCTTGGCCCTGCGTCCGGCGAAAGGCCTCGCCGACGGTGAGCGGGCGGGAAAGGAACGCGCTGTAGGGAAACAGCGCCATGCGTGCGCTCAGCCAAAAGGTGAGGGCGACGACGGCCAGCAGCACCAGCGCGGTACCGCCGCTCGCCGCGCCGCCGCCGGTCACGACCGCCGGCAGCACCGCCAACAGCGGCAAGGACAGCACCACGCTCAACAGCACGTAGCGGACCACGAAGGCGTAGGCCCGCGGCTGGCGGACGACGGTGTCGAGCCGGGTGTAGACGCTGTCGCCGCTGACGATGTAGCCGGCGACGCCGGCGGAGACCGCCAAGGTCAGCGCCAGCATGGGGATCGCCACCACGCCTTCGGCGACCGTCGGCTCGAACAACAGCGCCGCACCCGCCGCGAGCAGCAATGCGGCGAGCGCGGCCACCGCCAACAGCGGCTGGCACGGCCGCCACGCGGTGATCAACGTGCGCACGATGGCGCGGGCGAGCTCGGCGAAGGTGGGAACGGCCATGAGGGCGGTCTCGTCGTGATGCGCGCGAGCGACGTAACCGATCCCGCCGTCGCACAGAAGGGTCTCCGCGCCTCGGCCGGGCCCGGCGGCGAACGATGCCGCGGTGCACCAAAAAAGGGTGGCATCTCGCCGCCGGCGAGGCGACATGACGGGGCGCGCGGGCCGCGTGGACGGCGCGCGGCCACGCCATCGCCGAGGAGAGACTGCCATGAAGACCGAAACGCAGGGCGACGTCGTCTTCGAGGAGTGGACGCCCGCCGAGCTCAAGGCGGCCTTCGACCGCGACGAGGTGGTGGTCATCGACGTCCGCACGCCGCAGGAATTCGCCTTCGAGCACATCGAAGGCGCGCTGTTGGCGCCGATGGCCACGTTCAAGCCGCGCAACCTGCCGACCCAGGACGGCAAGCGGCTGGTCTTCCACTGCGGCTCCGGGGTGCGCTCGCGCCGGGTGTCGCAGGCCTGTCTCGAGGCCGGCTTCGAGCGCATCGCCCATCTCGCCGGCGGGTTCGGGGCTTGGAAGGAGGCCAAGCTGCCTTACGTCGCGATCAACCCGGCGACGGGTGCGCCCCGTGTGGTCGCTCCCGAGGCGGGCTGACGCCGCCGCGCTGGCGGGGCCGCCGCCACCGCCCGCAACGGGTCGAGGAGGCGGCGTTGGTGGCAGAACGGCCACAACGTTGCGCGGAGACACGGTTCGGGGTGATGGCGGTGAATTTGCGGGCTGACAGACCCGTACATTTTTATAAAATTTGTCGGAATAGAAATCGGGAGAAGCCGTCAATGGCGGATCATGCCGACGCATTCGAGGACGACGGGGTCCACGCCGTCGACATCATCGTGAAGGGGCGTGGGACGGTTCGGTTGACCCGGTTGACCGACACCGGGGACATCGAAGCGGCGCTCACCGTCCTCAAGGACCGGTCAGCGCAACGGCGGGCGCGCGCCGGGACGGAAGGTGAAGACAAGAGCCGCGAGGGGGCGGCCGACGTCACGCCGTCGGTCTCTCCCGGCTGAGGCGACCTGCGCCGGTGAGGACTAGCTTCGGCGCCGTGCGAAGGTGCGCGCGTCCGCTCCGGTTCGTAGGCTTGGCGGCGTCGTTCGCGGCCGACAGACTCGTCGCCCCGTGCTCGTCGTGGTGTTCGGACGTCACAGCGGCTCACCGGATCGGCGCGGCGACCACCGCATGTGAGGCGAGGGGCGCCACGCCGACCCGCGC
>CAZCVH010000090.1:0-4296 GCA_964502115.1 uncultured Geminicoccaceae bacterium | reverse complement strand
TTCGCCACGCGAGCCGGTCTCTTTTCACATGGAAGGGGTGGAGGACGTCACCTCGTCACCGGCGTCGTGCCGGGGATCGAGCGAACGCCCGGTTTGTCGCCGGCGCGACCGAGGTCATCGTGGCAAACGCACGGCCTGGCCCGACCGAAAGCGGCTCTCTTTACGCTGCCGCCCGCGCCGTTCGTTCGATGCGCGACGCAACGCGAAAAGCCCTCGTCTCGGGTTCGCGCGCCATCGACGTGCCACGCACCCCATGGACCGATGTCGCGAAGCGCGGCGACCTGGCGGCGAGGTGACGGCGGTCTATTCCGCCGGCACGCAATCCGCGGTGCGCCCGGCGCCCCGTTCCGTCGGTGCGCAGAACAGCTCGAACAACACCGCGATCACCTCGCGCGCCTCGGCGCTGGCGAGTCGGTAGTAAATGAACTTGCCCGAGCGCCGCGTCTCCACCAGACCCTCGGCCCGCAGCTTGGCGAGTTGCTGCGAGAGGGTGGGCTGGCGCAGACCCAAGCGCTCCTCGAGGTCGCTGACGCTGCGCTCTTGGCCGTCCAAGAGGCACAGGATCATGAGCCGATGCGGGTGGGTGAGCGACTTCAGGAAGGACGCGGCCTCGTGAGCGTTCGCGGCGATCCGGGTCGGGTCGGGCAGCTGCCCCATATGCTCGTTTCCGCCTGTACAATCCATCATCACCTCTCATCTAGCGCGCGATCCGCCCAACGGCCATGGCGACGAAGATATCAACGCTATTAACAACGCGTGAAGCCCCATGGCGGTCGCACCGGCCGCCCCTTTCGTGGAGGATCATCACATGCGCGCGATCGTGACCCACGGCACCGGCGGTCCCGAGGTGCTCGCGCCCGGAGAGATCGAGCGCCCCGAACCCGGCCCCGACGAGGTTCTCGTTCGGGTCGCCGCGACCGCCGTCAACCGCGCCGATGTCGCCCAGCGTCAGGGCAATTACCCCGCACCCCCGGGGGAGAGCGAGATCCTCGGCCTCGAGGTCGCCGGCCGGATCGAGGCCCTGGGCGAGGGTGTGAGCCGCTGGCGGGTCGGCGATCGGGTGATGACCCTGGTCGGCGGCGGCGGCTACGCGGAGTACGCCGTGGCGCCCGCGAGCACCCTTCTCGCCGTGCCCGAGCGTATCGATCTGGTGACGGCCGCGGCCATCCCCGAGGTCTTCATCACCGCCTATCTCAACATCTTCCGCGAAGCGACGCTGCGCCAGAACGAGACGCTGTTGGTCCACGGCGGCGCGTCGGGGGTCGGCACGGCGGCGATCCAACTCGCCCGCCGCCTGCGCGACGCCCGTGTCCTGGTCACGGTGGGCAGCGACACCAAGGCCGACGCCTGCCGCGCGCTCGGCGCGGAGACCATCCTCTACCGCTCGGAGACCTTCGCCGACCGGGTGCGCGCGCTCACCGACAAGCGCGGCGCCGACGTCGTCCTCGACCATATCGGCGGCGGCTATCTGGCGGAAAATCTCCGCTGTCTCGCCACCTACGGCCGCCTCGTCATCATCGGGCTCCTCGGCGGCGCCAAGGCCGAGCTCAATATCGGCCAGCTCATGGTCAAGCGGCAGCGCATCGTCGGCTCGGTCTTGCGGGCGCGGCCCGTCGCCGAAAAGGCCGAGATCTGCCGCGCCTTCCGCGCCGAGGTCATGCCGCTCCTGGAGGACGGCCGGCTCGAGCCCGTGATCCACGCCCGCCTGCCGCTGGCCGAGGCCGGCGAAGCCCATCGTCTGATGGGGGCCAACGCCAACACCGGCAAGCTCGTGTTGGTCGTCGACGAGGGGCTGGACTGAGCCGGCGGCGCTGCCTATAACGCGCATCGCCGCCGTTGGCGGTCGGCCCAGGTAGCTCAGTTGGTAGAGCAGCGGACTGAAAATTCGCGTGTCGGTGGTTCGAATCCGCCCCTGGGCACCATCCTCTCCGCGCCGTTCCGGCCACCGCTGAGCCGCGCGCCGCGTCGGCGGGCGCGCGATCGTCACGATGTCGACCTTTTGGCGCGCTGTCGTGCGGTGCGACTTCGGATTATGTCGTCAGCGGGATGACACATCCACAAGGAGGGTCGGGCCGTGGCCGCCACGGACGCGACCTCGACGCTCTACACCGCGGCGATCGGTGAAGTCGACCTGCGCGCGCGGCTGTTCCGCGAATGCGAGGCCATGGTCGCCTTCGCCAGTGCCCGCGGCCGCCCCCTCGACGCCCCGATCCTGCAGAAGCTCGGCCTGTTGGACGTCGGCATCGCCGCCCGCAGCGACATCACGATGTCGCAGCTGGCCGGCCTGCACGGCGAGCTGGCGCGGGCGGTCCAGCCGGCGTTGCCGCGCTCGCTCGAGCTGATGGCGTGGGATTCGCGGATCCGCCCCTGGCGCCACCGCCTCGCGCCGGTGCCGGCGCTGCGGGTGCTGATGGTGCTGGCGGCGGTCTTCGTGGTCGGCTTCTGCTGGGTCTTCACCACCGGCCGCATCGACGCCGCCTCGGTCGCCCAGGACCTCTACACGCTCGCCGGGGACGGCCGGCTGGGCAGCCATCTGCTGTTCTACTTCACCCTCGCCGGCATCGGCGCCAGCTTCCAATCGCTCTACGACGCCTACGGCTACGTCCGCGAGGGCACCTACGATCCGGGCGACGATTCCACCTACCTCATCCGCATCGGTCTGGGGCTGATCGCCGGGCTGATCCTCGCCCAGCTGGTGCCGACCGATCCCCCCGCCGCCGCCGCCGCCGCCGACGGCCTCACCGCGGCGGTGGTGGCGAAGCCGCTTCTGGCGCTCCTCGGCGGCTTCGCCGCTCAACTCGTGCACCGGGTGCTGCAGCGGTTGGTGGAGACGGTGGACGGCTTCTTTCGGCCCGAGCTGCGCCGCCAGGTCGCCCTCGAGGCGCGCGAGATCCGCGCCGAGCAGCGCGTTCGCGAGGCCGAGCGGGTCAACGCCGCGGCGGTGGACGCGGCACCGGTGCTCGCCCGGCTGCGGACCATCGACGATCCGGGCGAGCGCGCCCGGCTGCTCGACCGGCTGACCGCCATCTTCATGCCGGCGGGCGAGGGCGGGCGCGGCGCCGGCGGGGTGGCGCCGCTCGCCGACACCGCCGCGCGCTATCTCGCCCGGGCGCGGCGCTGGACCGGCACCGCCGGCGTGCTCGCCGAACTCCTGCCCGAGGAGGGCCGCGCCCGCGCCCGCGCCTTCGTCGAGCGCGCGACCAGCGAGCTCAACCGCGTCGACGACCTGCGCCGCAGCCTCGCCGAGGGCGACGTCGTCGCCGCCGCCAAGGAGGTCGCCGACGCGATCCACGACGCCCCCGACAACCCGGTGACCGAGCGCCTGCGCGCCGTGCTCGACCGCTTCGCGCCGATCCTCGACGTCGCCCGCGCCGGGCCGCTCGCCGGCGCCGCGCTCGGCCCCGCCGGTCTCGCCTTCGGCGTGCTGGTGATGGGCGCGAAGTTCGGGACCGGTGCCGGCCGGGCCTATCTGCGCTGGCGGGCGCGCGTCCTCGACGCCGACTACGACCCCGAGTTGATGCCACCGACCATGGTCAATCCCTTCGGCGTCAAGGCCGCGCTCGGGCTGATGCGCGAGCGCGGCGAACCGCTCGGCGTCTTCTTCGCCGAGACGCTCACGGCACCGGCCGAGCTGCAGCGCTTCGGCGAACTCGCCCTCGCCGACGCCGATCCGACGCCGTTCCTCGCCGCCTACGGCGACGCGTTTGCCGGCACCCGCGACGAGCTCGTCGCCGGCCTGGTCGCGCTCAGGCGGATCATGCTCGACCGCGTCGTGGCGGAGGAGTTACCGGCGCAGGTCGTCGAGGCCACCGGGGCGCGCAGCGCCGAGGAACTGCTGGCGGCGGTCGACGCGGTCCAGGCGGACGAGGTGGCGCGCGGCGACCTCGAGCTCTTGGCGCTGATGGCCGAGCGCGTGCGCGCCGGCACCCTGGCGCAGGAGGACGTCGAGGAGGCGCTGGACGCCGCCCGCAACGGACCGGCGCGCCCTCGGCCGCTGGAGGCCGCTGCGTGAGGCGCCCGTGGTCGCGTGCGCTCGTGGCGGTCGTGGCCGCGGTGGCGCTGGCGGCGTGCGCCACCGGGACCCTGCGCGAGCTCGACCGCATGAAGCAGCTGAGCGCGGCCGGCGACAGCGCGGCGGTCGCCGCGATCGCCGTCGACTGTACAACCGGGCCCGGCTGCGCTCAGGCCCACGCCATCCGCGCCGACGCCTGCCTCGACCTCGCTGGCGACGCCGCGGTGGACGCCCGCGAGGTCGAGGCAAGATCGGAAGAGCACACGTCTGAACTCCAGTCACGT
>CAZCVH010000089.1:0-7596 GCA_964502115.1 uncultured Geminicoccaceae bacterium | reverse complement strand
TGCGCACCCGCATCGTCGACCGCGACGCCTCCTGAGCATCGCGCCGGCGCTCGCGACCGAGGCGCCGCGCTCGCTCCCGCCGTTGCGGTCCCGGACTCACCGCATGCCGGCGTCGGGTTGCGGGCGCCGTCTAACGGCGTGCTCGCGCCGGCGCTGGCCGGGCGTGCGACCTCGGCACGCTCGACCGGCGACGCCCGAAGATCCGGATGCCGAGCACGACGGCGAGCAGCGCCGCGCCGACGGTGGCGATGGCCAGCTCCAGTCGCTGATCGTACCTGACGTAGACTTCCATTTCTTGGTAGATCAAGAACCAGAAAAGCCCGTAGGCCAGCATCGCAACATAGTACGCGGTCATCATCGTAGAAAAGAACGCCATCAACACCGCCAGTCGGGCGAAGCGGCGAAAATGTCGCCTTATCCAACAGCTCCCGCGGATCAGGACGAGCAGAGCGAGCGCGACAACACCCAGCGCCGCCCACTCGTTCAGGTCGAGCCAACGGCCGGCGGTCACCAACGCCGCCTGCTCGTGCAGGAAGTCTGCGATATCCGTGAAGAATGAAGAGCCCACGACACTCGCCCACGCCGACGACATCGAGCGCATATTCTTCAAAAAAGTTTAAAATCGTCAACGATAACGAGACCTTGATCGTACGATGCTATCCACGCGGCGGTGGGGCGAGCGCGGGCTCGCGGTCGTCTTCGGCGACGCCGGCGTCGACCTCGTCCTCTCGGCCTTCGCGACGCCGCCGAGCCGGCGGTCGACCTGATCTTCGGCAAGGACGTGCCCGCGCCCGCACCGGTGCTCGAACCGGCCGATCAACGCTCCTTCGCCGATCGAGCCGAGCGCACCCGCCGCGCCGGCTTCGCAGCCGCGAACCTGCCCCCTCGACCGGCCGAGCAGGCCGTTACATCTTCATGCTTTGGTGGAAGCGGGAGTGACCGCCATGGACCGAAACGCTCTGCGCGCCGCGCGTCGAGCCGCCATCCGCAACACGCAGCAAGCGGTTCGGATCTTCGCTCGCGAGCCCAACGCCGACAACGAGCACGCCGTCGCCCAGGCCTGCGCCCGCTGGCGCATGCTCGACGAGTGGCGCTCGCGTCGCGCCGGCGCCCGCCCCCTCGCTTGAGCGCGGACGCCGGCGGTATCGGCCGCCGGCGGTGTCGGACGCGGTCCCCGCATCTGAACTCCAACACGATCGGCGTCGCAGCCGAGCAAAACTCGGACGCGGGCGGTGTTCGTGCGGCGGCGGTGAGAGCCCAGATCGGGACTAGTCGCCCGCGCCGAACATTCCTATCCTCTGCTCAAAGCCTTTCGCCGCGTGCGGCGCCGGGCCACCAATGTCGTCACGATTGGGAGCACGCACGATGACGGAGCGCACGCATCCGCTCGTGGACGAAGCCCGCCGTCAGCTGGCGCAAGGCCGCCTGGGACGCCGCGAATTCCTGCGCACGGTGACCCTGCTCGGGGTGTCCTCGGCCGCCGCCTACGGCATGGCCGGCCGCATCCTCGGCGGGTCGCCGATCGATCCCGCCCGGGCGCAGAGCGCGGAGACGCCGCGCAAGGGCGGCATCCTGCGCGTGGCGATGCAGGTTCAAAAAATGGAGGACCCGGCGACCTATTCCTGGGTGGAGATGTCGAACCAGACCCGCCATGTCGCCGAGTATCTCGCGATCACCGGCCCCGACAACGTCACCCGACCGATGCTCGCCGAGAGCTGGGAGGCGGCCGACGACCTCAAGACCTGGACCTTCAACCTGCGCCGCGGCGTCAAGTGGCACAACGGCGACGAGCTGGTGGCCGAGCACGTCCGCTGGAACATCGAGCGCTGGTGCGAGCCCGCGCTCGGCTCCGCCAACACCGGCCTGTCCTCCATCGGTGCGATGCTGGAAGAGGTCGACGGCGAAAAACGGCTGCGCGCCGACGCCGTCGAGGTCATCGACGACTACACCATCCGCTTCCACCTCGGTGTGGCGGTGCTGTCGGTGCCGGAGGACTTCTACAACTACCCGACGGCGATCCTGCACCCGTCCTTCGCGCCGCCCTTCTCCGCCAACCCGATCGGCACGGGACCGTTCACCCTCGCCGAGCTCGTCGTCGGCGATCGCTGCCTGCTCCGGCGGGTAACCGAGACCACCGCCGGCCGACACTTCGAGTACTGGGGGGACGCGGTCCATCTCGATGGCATCGACTACTACAATTTCGACGAGGACAACCAGCTCGTCGCCTTCGCCGGCGGCGACGTCGACACCATCTACGAGTTCGGTATCGAGCAGTACGAGTTCGCCAAGGCGCTGCCCGGGACCATCGTCGAGACCCGGACCTGTCAGACGCTGTGCTGCCGCTTCAAGGTCACCGAGCCACCCTTCGACGACGTCCGCGTGCGCCGGGCGCTGGTGAAGGGGGTCGACAACACCGTCTTCAAGGACCTGGTGTTCCAGGGGACCGGCGACGTCGGCTGGAACCACCACGTCGCCCCGGTGCATCCCGAGTATTTCGAGCTGCCGCCGCTCGAGCGCGACGTCGAGGGCGCCCGGGCGCTCCTGGCCGAGGCCGGTCATGCCGACGGTCTCGAACTCACCATCGACGTCGGCAACACCGACGGGCCGTGGCACCAGACGGTGTGCGAGATCATCCGCGATCAGTGGGCGGACATCGGCGTCCGGCTCAACATCAACGTCATGCCGGCGTCGCGCTTTTGGGAGATCTGGGACAAGACGGCCTTCGGGGCCACCGCCTGGACCCACCGCCCGTTGGGCACGATGATCCTGGCGCTGGGCTACCGCTCGGGTGTGCCCTGGAACGAGAGCGACTACGCCGATCCCGAGTTCGATGCGGCGCTGGCCGAGGCCGAAGCCACCTTCGACGTCGATGAACGCCGCGCCAAGATGGAGCGGGTCGAACGGATCCTCCAGGACGCGGCGGTGATGGTCCAGCCGATCTTCCGGCCGGTGTTCACCATCAAGACCGAGCGCGTTCGCGGCCTCGAGGGCCATCCCACCCAGTACCACCAGTTCAACCAGGTCTGGCTCGCCGCGTGATTTCGACCGCCGGCCCCGACGCGCGTCGGGGCCGCGCCCCGACCCGCCGGCTCGCCCCCATCCTGGCTTCGTCGCGACGGCCGCCGGATTTGCGCCGATGACCTTGCTGCTCGCGCGACGCTTCGGTCAGATGCTCCTGATCATGGCGTTCGCCTCGTTGATCCTCTTCGTCATCTTCGATACCGATCAATTCAAGAAAAAGATCGCGGTCGCCGAGCTCGGCGGCTTCGCCGTCTCCGCCCTGAGCGACCAAGCCTACCAGAACTGGCTGGAAGAGAAGGGCTTGGATGCCCCGTTCTACCAGCGCTACGTCAACTGGATCGGCGACGTCCTGACCGGCGACTTCGGTCAATCGTTCGAGAAGAACACGGCGGTCGGCCCGCTGCTGGGCGATCGATTATGGAACACGGCGATCCTGGCGTTTTGGGTATTCCTCTTGATGATCCCCTTGTCCCTCGTCACGGGGGTCTTGGCCGGGATGCGCGAGGGCTCGACGACGGACCGGACGCTCTCCTTCCTCGCGGTCTTCACGACCTCGATCCCCGAGATCGCCACGGCGATTCTCCTGACCGTGTTCCTCGCGCTCGGCCTCGGCTGGCTGCCGGCGAAATCGGCGATGATCCAGGGCTTCGATCCCTGGCAGCTGGTGCTGCCGGTCTTGACGCTGGTGCTCTACGGCTTCGGCTACATCGCGCGCATGACCCGGGCCTCGATGGCCGAGGTCATGACCTCGAACTACATCCGTACGGCGGTCCTGAAGGGGCTCCCTTACCGCCGGGTGATCGTGGGCCACGCCCTTCGAAACGCCCTGATCGCGCCCTTCACGGTGATCGTGCTGCAGCTGAACTGGCTGCTCTCGGGCGTCGTCGTCGTCGAGGTCTTCTTCGAGTACGACGGCTTCGGCAAGATGCTGTTGGAGGCGGCGCTGTTCGGCGACGTCTACGTCGTCCAGGGAGCGACCCTCGTCGCCGTCGTCGTGGCCTGTTCGTCGCAGATCATCTCCGACATCGGCTACACCTTCTTGAACCCCCGCATTCGCTTCAGCTGAGGACCGGTCGATGAGCTCGCCCGCCGTCGAGATCGAGCGCGCCGGGTTCCTCGACCGGCTCGAGACCCCGCGCAACGCGCTCCTGTTGGTGCTCGTGATGTGGGTGCCGCTGACGCTCTACGTCCTGTTCGGCGACGCCCTCGACGCCACGGCGGACTGGGTGCTCCTGCCGGCGGTACCCGCCGCCGTGCTGCTGTACGTGATGGCGGTGCGCACCTTCGCCGAGAGCTGGATCGCGCTCGCGGGCGCGACGCTGGTGTTCTTCTGGCTGATCGTCGCCGTCGCCGTGCCGTTTCTGCCGCTGGTCGACCCCAACCAGCCGATCGCCCCGTTCACGCCCCCGCTCACCGAAGCCCGCGACCACTTCTTCGTCCTGGGCGCCGACTTCAAAGGGCGCGACATGCTGAGCCGCGCGCTCTGGGGCTGTCAGCGCGTACTGGTCTGGGGCGTGACCGCGACACTGGTGGCCTACGTCATCGGCACCATGCTGGGACTGTTGGCCGGCTATTTCGCCGGCTGGTGGGACGAGGTCATCTCGTTCATCGCCAACGTGTTCCTGTCGTTCCCGGTGATGGTGTTGTTCATCGTCATCCTGAACTATTTGGGGGCGAGCGGCTTCAACATCGTGGTGGCGGTGACCTTCGCCTCCGCACCGGCCATCATGCGCATCGTGCGCGGCCTCACCCTCGACATCAAAACCCGCGACTACGTCTTCGCGGCGCAGACCCGCGGCGAGCACCCGTTGTGGATCATGATCGTGGAGCTGCTGCCGAACGTGCGCAGCCCCATCATCGTCGATGCCTGCCTGCGCCTCGGCTACACGACGGTCGCGATCACCACGCTGACCTTCCTCGGCCTCGGCCTGCAGCCGCCGGACCCGGACTGGGGCTTGATGATCCGCGAGAGCGCCAAGACGGCGATGCTGTGGAAGTTCGCTTACATGCTGCTCGTCCCGGCGCTGTCGGTGTCGAGCCTGATCCTCGGCTTCAATCTCTTGGCCGACGGTCTGCGCGAAATGTCGATGAAAGACTGAGGAGGCCCGCGCCATGGTGGCGATGCGCGAGACGACGCCGATCCTGGAGTGCAAGGACCTCTCGATCTCCTATTTCAGCCGCGCGGGCGAGATCCCCGCCGTCATCGACTTCAACCTCGAGGTGATGCCGGGGGAATCCGTCGGCGTCGTCGGCGAATCCGGCTGCGGCAAGTCGACGGTGGCGCTCGCCATCATGCGCTATCTCGGCCGCAACGGCCGCATCGTCGGCGGCGAGATCCGCTTCAAGGGTCGAGACCTCACCACGCTGGGCGACGAGGCGCTGCGGCGGCTGCGCGGCTCGCAGATCGCGATGGTCTACCAGGAGCCGATGGCGTCGCTGAACCCGGCGATGCGCATCGGCAGGCAGCTGATGGAGGTGCCGCTCCACCACGAGCGGGTGAGCGAACAGGCGGCCTTCGACCGCGCGCTCCACATGCTCGAGCGGGTCAAGCTGCCCGATCCGGTGCGGATCATGGAAGCCTACCCGCACCAGATCTCCGGCGGCCAGCAACAGCGCGTCGTCATCGCGATGGCGCTCCTCTCCGGCCCGTCGCTGCTGTTGCTGGACGAGCCGACCACCGCGCTGGACGTCACCGTCGAGGCCGGCATCATCGATCTGATCGGCGAGATCGCCGAGAGCTTCGGCACCTCGATGCTCTATATCAGCCACAATCTCGGCCTGATCCTCGAGACCTGCGACCGCTTGACGGTGATGTATTCGGGCGAGGCGGTCGAGGTCGGCACGGTGCACCAGGTCTTCGACCAGATGCGCCACCCCTACACCCGCGGTCTGTTCAACTCGATCCCGCTGCCGGGTGCGGACAAGCGCGCGCGGCCGCTGATGCCGATCCCGGGCCAGCTGCCGCTGCCGCACGAGCGGCCGGAGGGCTGCAATTTCGGCCCACGCTGCGACTTCTTCCGCGCGGGCGTGTGCGACCACGGCTTCATCCGGATGGAGGACGTCTTCGGCCATGCCGGCCATCGCACCCGCTGTCGCCGCTTCGAGGAGATCGACTGGGCGGCCGCCGCGCCCAAGCGCCGGGAGACCGTGGCACCGCCGCTCGGTCGCAAGGTGCTGGAGGTCGAAAAACTTCAAAAATACTACGAGCTCCACGACCGCTCGCTGATGGCACTGATGAGCGGCAAGGGCGTGCGCTACGTCAAGGCCAACGAGCGGCTCGATTTCGACGCCCGCGAGGCCGAGACCGTCGCCATGGTCGGCGAGTCCGGCTGCGGCAAGTCGACCTTCGCCAAGGTGATGATGGGCCTGGAGAAGGCCACCGCGGGCCGGCTCGTGCTCGACGACCACGAGATCGGCCAGGTGCCGGTGCAGCGGCGCGGCAAGGCGATGGTCGGCTATCTGCAGATGGTCTTCCAGAACCCGTTCGACACGCTCAATCCGAGCCACACCGTCGGCGGCCAGATCGCCCGCGTCATCCGCAAGTTCGGCGTCGAGCGCGATCCCGAGCGGGTCAAGCAGCGGGTCATGGAGCTGCTCGACACGGTGAAGCTGCCGCGCGACTTCTACGTCCGCCGACCGCGTCAGCTCTCCGGCGGGCAGAAGCAGCGCGTCGGCATCGCCCGCGCCTTCGCCGGCAACCCCAAGGTCGTGGTGGCCGACGAGCCGGTCTCCGCACTGGACGTCTCGGTGCAGGCGGCGGTCACCCAGCTCTTGATGGACATCCAGCGCGAGCACCGCACCACGCTTTTGTTCATCAGCCACGACCTGTCGCTGGTGCGCTACCTCGCGGACCGGGTGGTGGTGATGTATCTCGGGCGCATCGTCGAGCAGGGAACGACGGACGAGGTCTTCGGCCCGCCCTACCATCCCTACACCGAAGCGCTGCTGTCGGCGGTGCCGATCGCCGACACCTCGGTCGAGAAGAAGCACATCGTGCTCGAAGGCGACATGCCGAGCGCGGTGAACCCGCCGCCCGGCTGTCCGTTCCAGACCCGCTGTCCGCGCAAGATCGGCAGGATCTGCGAGGACGAGGAACCGCCCGAGCGGGTCTTCGGCGACGGCCACCGCATCGCCTGCCACCTCTCGCGTGAGGAGCTCGAAGCGGTGGCGCCGGTCATCGTCCTCGCCAAGCAGGCGGCCGAGCGCGACGAGGCGGAATTAACCGGAGATTAAGGGGTACGTTCGACGATGCTCGCCGGCATGCGCGCCAGCGCGGGGAGCGTCTTCGATGAGCGGCGAGACCGCCGAGGTTCATTTCGAGCTCTACACCCGGCGTGAGGGGCGCTGGACCCTCGACGCCTGCTTCGCCGACGAGGACGAAGCGCGGGCGGTGGCCGCGCGCATCTCTCGGCGCAGCGCCGTGACCGGCGCGCGTCTCGTGCGCGAGGTCCACCTCCCCGGCATGGCGGATCCGCTCGTGACGGTCCTGCTCGACACCACCGAACCGGACCGGCCGTCGTCGCGGCGCCGCGACGACGGCCGGTCCGGTTCGGTGGTGTCGAGCAGGACCGTCAC
>CAZCVH010000088.1:0-7710 GCA_964502115.1 uncultured Geminicoccaceae bacterium | reverse complement strand
TGGCGATGACCGGCGACGGCGTCAACGACGCCCCGGCGCTGGAGGCCGCCGACATCGGCGTCGCCATGGGCCGGCGCGGCACCCAGGTCGCCAAGGAGGCGGCCGACATGGTCCTCGAGGACGACAGCTTCGCCACCATCGTCGCCGCGATCGCCCAGGGCCGCGCCATCTTCGCCAACATCCGCCGCTTCATCCTCTACATGCTGTCGGGCAACGCCGGCGAGATCTTCGCGGTCTCGGCGGTGGCGGTGCTCGACGCGCCCCTGCCGCTGCTGCCGCTTCAGATCCTCTACATCAACATCGTCTCCGACGTGTTTCCCGCCCTCGCACTCGGCGTCGCCAAGGGCGGCGAGCGCATGGACCGGCCGCCGCGCGACCCCGAGGAGGCCATCATGACGCGCGGGCACTGGCTCGCCGTCGGCGGCTTCGGGCTGGTCATCGGCGCCGCCGCGCTCGCCGTCTTCGCCTGGGCGCTCCTGATCGCGGGCATGGATCATGCCGAGGCCGTCACGCTCTCCTTCGCGACCTTCACGCTCGCCCGCCTCTGGCACACCTTCAACATGCGCGACGAGCGCGAACCGTTGGCGCGGGACCCGGTGCTGCGCAACCCCTTCGCCTGGGGGGCGATCGCGCTCGGCGTGGCCCTGCTCGCCGCCGCCCTCTACGTCCCGCCGATCGCCGCCGCGCTCGGCACGGTGCCGCCCTCCGGAGCGGGTTGGACCGCCGTGCTCATCGGCAGCCTCGCCCCGCTCGTCGTCGGCCAGCTCGCGCTCGCCTGGCGGGCGCGTTCGGCGGAACCGACGCCGCAAGCGGCGTAGGCTCGTCCGCGCCGAACCTCTTGGCCGCGCCGGCCGCCGGACCTAGAACCCGCGAAAGAGACTTCCGGACGCGAGGAACGGATGCAGCTGAGGTTGTGGGTTTGGGTGTTGCTGGCCGGGGTGGCGGCCGCGGTGGCGCCGGAGGTGAAGGCGCAGGGTGCGGCGAGCGCGCCGGGCGGGGCGACGGCATCCGAGCCCGCCGAGGCGGCGGCCGACGTCTGGTATCCGGCGTCCGTCGAGCGTCGCCGCCCACCGTTCTACCCCGGCGGAACGTACACCCGCCTGGACTACATGCCGCTCGCCGGTGCCGCCGAGGCCTGGGAGCTGTGCGCGGTGCTGCCGCCCCAGAACTTCGAGTATTTCCGAGCCCTCGCCGGCGGCCTCGCCGCCGAGGCGGCGCGGCAGGCAGTGTCGCTCGAGCTCACGGCGGTCGACGAATTCGACGCCGAGGCGCAACTGGAGCTACTCGAAAGCTGCCTCGAGGGCGAGCCCGACGCGCTCCTCGTCGCGGCGGTGGCCGAGGACGCGTTCGGCGCACCGCTGAGCCGCGCCCGCGCGCGGGGCCTACCGGTCATCGGCATGGTGACCGGCTCCGGCGACGACAACGTCACCGCCCACATCGTCACCGACCGCGCCGACGTCGGCCGCGCGGCCGGACGGTTTCTGGCCGAGCGCTACCCCCCCGGCGGCGAGACCGCCGAGGTCGTCTGGCTCTACGGCCCGCGCGGCTCGGCGGTGGCGCGCGACATCGATCGCGGGTTCCGCGCCGGCATCGCCGCCGGCGCGATCGAGATCGTCCACGCCGAAGCGATCGGGTTGAGCGATCGCGAGATCCGCCGCGCGATCCGCGAGGCGGTGGACGAGGTCGATAGCTTCGATGCGCTGGTCGGCGGCGCTAAGACCATTCAGATCGCGGCGGAGGAACTCGCCGCCGAGTTCTCCGCCGGCGCCGTCGAGTTGGTGTCGTTGACGCTGACGTCCTCGATGCTGGCCGGGCTCGAGGCGGACCGGGTGTTCGCCGCGGTCAACGACAAAGTGGCGACGCAGGGCCGCATCGCGGTCGATCTCGCGGTGCGCGCGATCGAGCAGCGACCGCATCTGATCGACCTGCGCCCCAATCTGCAGATCGTCGACCGCTCGAACGTGTCCAGCTTCGACCGCGGCTCGGTGCTGCCCCCTGAGTGAGGGGCCCGACCGCGGGCGGGACCCGCCGTCGGCCGGACGACGTCACTCGCCGGCGGTCACGCGGCGCTCACGGGCGCGCCGGCTGTGGGGGGAGCCGGCTGCGGGATATTCCAGTTGATTGAACATGTCCCAGCGTTCGTCGTCGTCGAAGTCCGGGAACGGCAGCCGGTCCTGCTCGCGCAGGCGGGCGATCGACGCCTCCGCCTCTTCCCGCCGCTCGGGGTCCACACCCTTGTCACGTGCGAGGTAGTTGACGGTGGAGGGGAAGGCGAAGCCGGTGCCCGAACGCTCGACGATGTCGATCATCCGCAAGAACAAATCCTCTTGGATCGCCAAATACGCGTTGTAGTCGTCCGTGTCGACGTAGGCGAAGAGCTCGATGTCAAGCGAGTGCGCGCCGAAACCGATGAATCGGGCGCGCGACGGCTCGGCCAGAACTTGGGGATGCTGTAGAAACAGTTTGCGGAGCTGGGTCAGAACCCAGCGCAGCTGGTCGGGCGTGGTCTCGTAGCGGAGCTGGAGCGTGGTCCGCAGCAGGATGCTGTCGCGACGCGAATAGTTCTCGAGATAGAGGTTGACGAACTCGCCGTTGGGGATGGTGACGACGGTGCGGTCGAGCGAACGCACCTTGACCGAGCGCAGGCCCAGCCCCTCGACCGTGCCGAGCTGGCCGCCGAACTGACAGAAATCGCCGACGCGGATGGGCTTGTCGGCCAACAGCGTGAGCCCGCCGATGAAGTTCTCGAGGGTCGAGCGCGCCGCCAGACCGATGGCGAGACCGCCGATACTGAGGCCGGCGACGACGCCCTGCCACGGGATCGACAGCACCTCGGCGAGCAGGAGCACCGCGCCGATGATCACCACCACCTTGGCGAGGGCGACGGCGAGGGACTGCAGCATCTCGTCGCGATAACCGAAGCGCCCCGAGGCCGAACTGGCGGCGCGGCCGATCTGGTCGACGAGGTTGTAGGCGAACCAGCCGCCGGCGACCGCCAGCAACACGCCGAAGACGATGCGCAACGGCACGTCGACCGTTTCCGGCAGGCCGAGAACGCGGACCGCGAACAATCCGAAGCCGGCGACCAACAAGACCTGCAGCGGCACCACGAAGCGAGTGCGCACCCCCATCGCGGCGTCGGGCTCGCGACGCAGGCGCAGGATGACCCGGAACAGCCCCGCCGCGATGAGCCAGCTCACCACCACGCTCGCCAGAAGAAACACCACCAGCGCCACGCCTTGCCAGATCTCGACGCCGCCGACGGTGTTTAAGAGGCGGCGATCGAAGGCGCGGACCTCGTCGCGGATCTGCAGGAACACCGACGAGGTGTCGAAGTTGACACCGACGTCGAGCGGCATGTCCTCGAGCGCGATGTAGAGCGGACGCGCGGCGGCTAGCGTATCGGCGGTGAACTGCCAGATGCGCTCGCCGTTCTCGGTCGCCACCGGACCGATCTCGATGCGGCCCTCGGGATGGATGAAGTGGGTGTACACCCCGTCGCGGTCGGGATTGTCCGGGATCTCCTGCCACAACACGTGGCCGACGCGGTCGATCACCTGCTTGAGGTACTGGGCGCGCAGCGCCGCCTCGTCGTCGCGCGCCGTCGGCCCGATGCGGCCGAGGTTCAACGTCCGCAACAACAGCTGGCTGCCGCCGGTGTCCTCCCAGACCCCGTACTGCTCGATGAAGGTCCGCATCGTGGCACGCGGCGAACCGAGATCGTGGTGGGCCCGTTCGTGGGGAAGCTCGCCCCCGCGATGCGCCAACAACCGTTCCAGCGCGCGGTCCACGACGCCGGGCTCGGGCACGACGACGAACCAGCCGGCCGCGCCGTTGGCCCGCACGCCGTAGCGGAAGCGCAAGCGAAAGCTCTCGTCGGTGCCGGCTTGGTGCAACACCGCCGCCACCGCACGCTCACCCTTCGCCGGGCTCGGCACCTCCCAGACCCGAAAGGTCAGTTGATCGAGGATCTGGAAGAGCTGCTGAGCCAGCTCGAGGCGGTCGATCGGGGAAGCGGCGAGCTCGGCCGGCAGGTCGTTGAAATCGAGCACGGCCAACGCTGGTCCGAGCCGGTCCAAGCGCCCGTCGCGCGCGGCGTTGCCGGCGGCGACCAACGACCGGAAGGCGGTGCGCGGGGTCGAGGCGTCGGCCCGCACCTCGCCGCGGACGGGCTCTACCACCGTGCGCGCACCGGTCCACCACTCGCCCGTCCCGAAGCGGCCGCTGAAGCTCTCGCCGTCGGGCGCGAGGGAGAACACGAAGCTACCGCTACCGGCCGCATCGCTCCAGTCGCCGACCAGGAGGCGTCCGCGAACCTCGCCGCGGAGGGTGCCGTCGATCGCCGGATAGGTGCCGGTGACCTGGTCGCCCCCCTGCTTGAGATAGAGCGTGGCCCCGCCGTCGCGCCAGCGGCTGTCCCACACGCCCCCCCAATCGGCGGTCTGGGCGGCGGCGGGCGCGAGCAGGAGCCAGGCCAGCACCAGAAAGGCGAGCCGACGCGGCGCGGAGAAGGAAGGGCCGAGCACGGCCATGTGGCGGTCTCCGAAGCTCTGGTTCGCGGGCGCCGAAGGAGCGGAGGCGTGGGCGGCGACGCTCGGCGAGTGACGGGGCCCTCGCCGCGCGGCATCGCGCGTCCGGGCGCCGGTGTCGAGTCGCTTCGAAGCTCGCGCCGGCCCGTGCCGGCGAGCCGGACCGAGAGTGTCAGCCGGCGTCCCATTCGGGTGCGAAGTCGAAGTCGCAGATGCGGTAGCGTTCGCGACCGAGGGCGTTGACCGCCGCCATCTCGTCGGCGCTCAAGACGATGTCGGCGGCGGCGAGGTTGCCGGCGAGCCGTTTCGGCTCGGCGGTGCGCGGGATGGCGGCGACGCCGTCCTGGTTCACCAGCCAAGCCAGCGCGATCTGCTGCGGGCTGGCGCCGTGGCGCTCGGCGATGGCACGGATGACGTCGCTTTGGGCGACGCGGCCTCGGGCGAGCGGACAGTAGGCGGTGAGCGCCATGCGGGCGGCGCGGGTCGCCTTCAGCACCGCGTCCTGGGCGAGGAAGGGATGGTATTCGACCTGGTTGCAGGCGAGCCGCACGCCGGGCCGGAGCGCCTCGCGCAAGAGCGCCGTGGTGAAGTTGCTGACGCCGACATGGCGGGCGAGGCCGCGCGAGAGCGCCGTGCCGAGCGCCTCGACGGTATCGGCGATCGGCACCTCGTGGCTCGGCCAGTGCAGCATCAAGAGGTCGGGAACGGTGCCGAGCCGGTCGACGCTCTTCTGCGCCGCCGCCGACAGCGCCTTAGGGGCGTGATCGTCGGGCCAGAGCTTGGTGGTGAGGAAGACCTCGTCGCGGGCGATGCCGGACGCCGCGAGGCCGCGTCCGACCTCGGCCTCATTGCCGTACATCTGCGCCGTATCGAGATGGCGAAAGCCGGCGGCCAGCGCGCGTTCCACCATCGCCTGCGCGGTGTCGCCGGTAAGGGTCCAGGTGCCGAACCCGAGCGCCGGGATCCGCGCGCCGTTGGCCTCGATCACGTGCATGAGCATCCCCGCCCGTGGTGCAGTGTCGCCACCCAATCCCTACGCCCCGTCGCCGTTCCCGTCGCCGCGGCGCATACGAACGGCCGAGCCGCGCCCGTCACGCCCGGTTCGCCGGCTCTCACAGCTTTGCGGCGTTGAAAACTTAGCCGTTGAGGTAGGTTGGCCGACCCGGTTAATACGTCGCTCCATCGGTGGTCGCAAACGGCACGGCGACGATGGGCCCTTCGCGCAGCGCTCGGTTGGAGGAGTTCGCGTTTCAGCGGCTGGCGCGGCTGCTCGCCGAGGTGCGGCCGGCGGCCGCGGGGCCGGACCTCTCGATCGGCGACCCCAAGGGCGACCCGCCGGCCTGGCTGATCGAACGCATCGCCGCCTCGGCGGCCGATTTCAAGAGCTATCCGCCACCGGCGGGAACGCCGGAGTTGCGGGCGGCTATCGCGCGATGGTTGAATCGGCGCTATGCCGTTACCCTCGACGCCGAGTGCGAGATCGTGCCGGTCGCCGGTACCAAGGAGGCGCTGTACCTGTTGGCCCACGTCCTGGTCGAACCGCAGCCCAGCGGCCCGCCCGCGGCGGTGCTGATGCCCAATCCGCTCTACCAGGTCTATCTGGGCGCGGCGGTGATGGCGGGCGCGGAGCCGGTGCCGCTGCCCGCCGATGCCGCGACCGGCTTTCTGCCCGATCTCGACGCCATCCCCGAGGCCACGCTGGGGCGCACGCGCCTGTTCTACCTGTGCGCGCCCAGCAACCCGCAGGGCCGCGCGGCGAGCGCCGCTTACTGGCGGCGCGCGCTGGAACTCGCCCGCATCTTCGACTTCGTGCTCGTCGCCGACGAGTGCTATTCGGAGATCTACCACGGGGTTCCGCCCACGGGCGCCTTGGAGGCGGCGGCGGACGACGTCGATCGTCTCGTCGTCTTCAACTCGCTCTCCAAGCGCTCGAACGCCGCCGGGCTGCGCGTCGGGTTCATGGCCGGCGACGGCGAGGTCCTGGCCGAGGTTCTCAAGGCCCGCCGCTACGGTGCGGCCACGATCCCGCGCCCGCTGCAGCACGCCGCCGTCGGGCTCTTCGACGACGAGGACCACGTCGCCGCCATCCGAAGCGGTTACACCGAGCGCGTCGACGCCGCGCTCGCCCGCCTCGACGGCCGCTTCGGCGGCTTTCGCCCCGACGGCGGCTTCTTCTTGTGGCTCGATGTCGGCGACGGCGAGCGCGCCGCCCGCACCCTCTACGAGCGCGCCGGGGTGAAGGCGCTGCCCGGGCGCTACCTCGCCATGGCCGACGCCGCCGGGCGCACGCCCGGCGACCGTTATCTCCGCCTCGCGCTGGTGCACGACCTCGCGACCACGCTCACCGCCGTCGACGCCCTCGTCCGCCACGTCGATCCCGCCGCCTGAAGGAGCTTCGCGTTGGCCAGCTTCGCCGAGACGCCGATCGTCAGTCGCCCGCTGCTCACCGCGGTCGCCCGCGGCTCCGTCCGCGCCGCCGGCGGCGCGGCCCTCGTGACCGCGCTCGCGCTCGCCGTGGCGCTGGGCTTTCACGACCCGGCCGATCCGAGCTGGAACCAGGCGACCGCGGCAGCGGTGAACAACCCGCTCGGCCCCACCGGCGCGGTGGTGAGCGACCTCTTGCTCCAGCTCTTCGGCCACGCCGCCTGGCTGGTGCCGCTCACCATCGCGGCCTGGGCGATGCGGGTGATGCTGCTGGCGCCGCATCCGCGCCCGCTCCTGCCCTTCACCTTCCTGCCGCTGGCCCTGTTGGCGGTGCCCGCGGCCCTCGCCGACGACGGCGGACTGGTCGCGAGCGCGAGCACCGGCCTGCCGGGCGGCCTCGTCGGCTACGAGCTCTGGAGCTACCTCGCGCTGCCGCTCGGCGGCGGGCTCTACGCCCTGGTGACGACGCTGGCGGCAGTGGCGACCACCCTGGTCGCCCTCGGCCTGCGCCCGCTGGAAAGCCTGCGCGCCGCCCGCCTCGGCAGCCGGGTGACGGCACGCGTCGCCGCCTGGACCGGCGACCGGCTGCAGGCGGGCGGCGCCGCCGCCTGGCACCACGCCCGGACCTTACGCCGGCCGTCCACCGCCGCCGTCACCGCCAGAGTCACCGCCCCGATGGAGGGACTGACGGCGGCGTGGCGAGGCCGGCGACGCGGGGTGGACGCCGCCGGCGTCGCGCCGCCACCGCCGGCGGCAC
>CAZCVH010000087.1:0-7722 GCA_964502115.1 uncultured Geminicoccaceae bacterium | reverse complement strand
CGCCGGGTCGCCCACGAGATCAAGAACCCGCTGACGCCGATCCAGCTCTCGGCCGAGCGCCTCGGCCGCCGCTACGCCGCGCTCGCCGGTGAGCAGCGCCCGCATTTCGAGCGCTGCGTCGCCACCATCGGCGATCAGGTCGAGATCATCCGCCGGCTCATCAACGAATTCTCCACCTTCGCCCGCATGCCGGCGCCCGAGCTCAAGCCCGAGCCGGTCGTCGACATCGTCAAGCGCACCGTCGAGCTGCAGCGGGTGGGTCATCCCGGCATCCGCTTCGTCGTCACCGCCCCCGACGAGCCGCTCGAGCTCACCTGCGACGGCCCCAAGCTCGCCCAGGCGCTCACCAACGTCATTCAGAACGCCGCCCAGGCCCTCGGCGAGGCCGAGCGCGCCGACGGCACGGTCACCACCACCGTCGCCCGCGAGGGGCCGGAGGTCCGCATCACCGTCGCCGACGACGGCCCGGGCTGGCCCGAGGCCGATCCCCACCGTTTCACCGAGCCCTACGTCACGGCGCGGCGCCACGGCACCGGGCTCGGTCTGGCCATCGTCAAACGCATCATGGACGAGCACGGCGGCCGGCTCCTGCTCGGCTCGCACCCCGACGGCGGCGCCGCGGTAACCCTTGCGTTCGCCGCGGGCGCGCTCGATAGCGTGGCGGCATGACCACCGAGATCCTGATCGTCGACGACGAGGCCGCCATCCGCGAAACGGTGGCCGACATCCTGGAGGACGAGGGCTTCCGCTCGACCCGCGCGGCGGACGCCGACGAGGCCCTCGGGGCGCTGAGCGACGGTCCGCCCGACCTCGTGCTCTTGGACATTTGGCTCGAGGGCAGCCGCCTCGACGGCATCGCCGTGCTCGACGAGATCAAGCGGCACGAGCCCGAGCTGCCGGTGTTGATCATCAGCGGCCACGGCACGATCGAGACCGCCGTCGCCGCCATCCGCAAGGGCGCCTACGACTTTTTGGAAAAGCCCTTCAAGGCCGACCGCCTGCTGTTGGCGATCGAGCGCGCGCTCGAGGCCGCCCGGCTCAAGCGCGAGGTCGCCGAGCTGCGCTTGAAGGCGCGCGCGGACGACGCGCTGATCGGCCGCTCGCCGGCGATGAACCAGATCCGCCACGCCATCGACCGGGTCGCGCCCACCAACAGCCGGCTGTTGATCACCGGCCCGCCGGGCGCCGGCAAGGAGATCGTGGCGCGCCAGGTGCACGCCCATTCGCGCCGCGCCGAGGCGCCGTTTTTGGTGGTCAACGCCGCGACGATGGCGGCGGAGAACGTGGCACTCGAGCTGTTCGGCACCGAGGAGCACGGCCGGGCGGCGCGCGCGGGCATGCTGGAGCGCGCCCACGGCGGCACGCTGCTCTTGGACGAAGTCGCCGACATGCCGCTGGAGACCCAGGGCAAGCTGTTGCGGGTGCTGCAAGAGCAGCGCTTCACCCGGCTCGGCGGCCAGCAGGAGGTGGCGGTCGACGTGCGCATCCTCGCCGCCACCCACGCCCAGCTCGACGAGGCCATCCAGGCCGGGCGCTTTCGCGAGGACCTCTACTACCGCCTCAACGTCGTGCCGCTCAACGTGCCGCCGTTGAGCCAGCGGCGCGAGGACATCCCGCTCTTCGTCGAGCATTTCATGCAGCAGCTGAGCGCGAGCGCCGGGCTGGCGACGCGCGGCCTGACGCCGGAAGCCGTCGCCATCCTCCAGGCGGCGACCTGGCCGGGCAACGTCCGCGAGCTCAAGAACACCATCGAGCGCATCCTGATCATGGCGCCGGGCGACCCCAAGACGCCGATCGGTGTCGACGAACTCCCGCCCGAACTCGTCCACGGCGCCAACGCCGCGCTCGACATCCACGAGGCGGACTATGTCACGTTGCCGCTCAGGGACGCCCGCGAGCGCTTCGAGCGGGCCTATCTCAAGGCCCAGCTCGACCGCTTCGGTGGCAACGTCTCGCGCACGGCCCAATTCGTGGGCATGGAGCGCTCCGCCTTGCACCGCAAGCTCCGCGCGCTCGACCTCCAGAGCGAGGGATGAGGGCTTGAAGGTCGTGGTCTGCGGCGCCGGCCTCGTCGGCATGAACATCGCCAACTACCTCGTGCGCGCCGGCCACGACGTCACCGTCATCGACCAGCGCCCCGACCTCGCCCGCAAGCTCGGCGAGAGCCTCGACATCAAGGCCATCGCCGGCCACGCCTCGCACCCCGACGTCCTCGACGACGCCGGCGCCGACGATGCCGACATGCTGATCGCGGTGACCCACGCCGACGAGGTCAACATGGTGGCGTGCCAGGTCGCCCACAGCCTGTTCGACGTGCCCACCAAGATCGCGCGGGTGCGTCAGCAGGCCTATCTGGCGGCGCGCTGGGCCGACCTCTTCCGTGCCGACCATCTGCCGATCGACGTCATCATCTCGCCCGAGTTCGAGGTCGCCCGCACGATCGCGCGGCGGCTCGAGGTGCCCGGCGCCATCGAGGTCATCCCCTTCGCCGACGACCGCGTCCGGCTGATCGCGCTGCGCTGCGACGCCGACTGCCCGATGCTCGACACGCCGCTGCGCCAGCTCGGCTTTCTCTTCCCCGAACTGTTGATGACGACGGTGGGAATCGTCCGCGACGGTCAGTTCTTCGTCCCCGGCGGCGACGACCAGATGCTGGCGGGCGACGAGGTCTACTTCGTGGTCGGCACCAACCGGCTGGACCGGGCGATGAGCGCCTTCGGCTACGAGGAGCCGGAGCCCGAGCGCGTCGTCGTCGTCGGCGGCGGCAATGTCGGGCGCTACCTCGTCGAGCTGTTGCACAAGTCGCGCCCCGAGCTGCCGGTCAAGGTCATCGAGTGGCGCGGCGAGCGCGCCCAGACCCTCGCCGCCGATCATCCCTGGATCAACGTCCTGTTGGGGGACGCCCGCGAGGACGAGCTGCTGCTCGAGGCCAACGTCCGCGCCGCCGGCGCCGTGATCTGCGTCACCGACGACGACGAGGTCAACATCATGGCGGCGCTGTTGGCCAAGCGGCAGGGCTGCCCGTTGGCGTTCTCGCTGATCAACCACGGCAATTACGCCCCGCTCCTGGGACCCTTGGGCATCGACGTCGCGATCAACCCGCGCGAGACGACGGTCTCGAGCGTTCTGCGCCACGTCCGCCGTGGACGCATTCGGGCGGTGCAGTCCATCGTCGACGGCGCCGCCGAGGTGTTCGAAGCCGAGGCGCTTTCGACCTCGCCCCTGGTCGGCATCCCGATCAAGGAAGCCCGACTGCCCTCGGGGGTGGTCATCGCCGCCGTCGTCCGCGGCAAGCAGGTGCTCACCCCGCGCGGCGAGACGGTGGTGCAGGCCGGCGACCGGGTGATCGTCGCCGCGCGTTCAGCGATGGTGAAGCGGGTGGAGAAACTGTTCGCGGTGCGCCTAGATTACTTTTGAACCAACGGAGAGGACGCCATGGCCCGGATCGCCTACGTCAACGGCCGCTACGTGCCGAAAAGCGACGCGACCGTGCACGTCGAGGATCGCGGCAACCAGTTCGCCGACGGCGTCTACGAGGTGGCGAAGGTCGTCGACGGTCGGCTGTCCGACGGCGACCGCCACTTCGCCCGCCTGCACCGCTCGCTCGACGCGGTGCGCATCGCGCCGCCGATGAGCGATGCCGCGCTCGCCCAGGTCATCCGCGAGACGGTGCGCCGCAACCGGCTCGGCGACGCGACGGTCTATCTGCAGATCAGCCGCGGCCCGGCGCCGCGCGATCACCTCTTCCCGGCCGCGCCGCATCCCACCTTGATCGTCACCGCCAAGCGGATGAAGCGGCCCGATCCCAAAGCTTACGCCGAGGGCGTCGACGTCGTCACCGCCCCGGACATCCGCTGGCTCAAATGCGAGATCAAGTCGATCAGCCTGTTGCCGAACGTGCTCGCCAAGCAGGCCGCCAAGGAGCAGGGCGCCTACGAGGCCTGGCTCCTGCGCGAAGGCGACGTCGTCACCGAGGCCAGCGCGTCCAACGCCTTCATCGTCGACGCCGCGGGGGTGCTGCGCACCCACCCGCTGTCGCCGGTGATCCTCGGCGGGGTGACCCGCTCGGTCGTGCTCGACCTCGCCCGCGCGGAGGGTGTCGCGGTCGCCGAGCGGGCGTTCACCACGGCGGAGATCGCGGCGGCCCGCGAAGCCTTCCTCACCAGTACCAGTTCGTGGGTGACGCCGGTGGTGCGGGTCGACGGCGGCGTGGTCGGCGAGGGCGTGCCGGGGTCGGTGACCCGGCGGTTGCAGCGGGCCTACCATCGTCACGTCTTCGGTAATCGCGAGGCGGCGCCGTCGATTGTTGCAGCGCACGCGGCAGCCGGTTAATCTCCACAGCCTACCGTTGCAACCCGTGCCGCGTTCCACCACCAGAAGATTTGCCGAAAGGTTCCAACAATGGCGGCCGAGAAATCGCCCAATCTTCAGGACGTGTTCCTTAATCACGTCCGCAAGAACAAGATCGCAGTTACGATCTTTTTGATCAACGGCGTGAAGCTGCAAGGGGTGATCAGCTCCTTCGACAATTTCTGTCTGCTGCTGCGGCGGGACGGGCACGTGCAACTGGTGTACAAACACGCGGTCTCGACGGTGATGCCGTCGGCGCCGATCCGGCTCTACGATCCCGCCCAGGAGAACCAGGGCGCGGCGGCGGCCTCCAACACCACCGGCCAAGCCGGCGCGGAGCCGGCGCCCCCGACGCCCCCGATGCCCCCGGCGCAAGAGTGACGGCCACGGTCGCCGGCACCACCGCGACCGCGAGCGCACGGGCGGCGGTCGTCCGCCCCGAGCTCGACCTCAGGATCAACGACGCGCTCTCGGCCGAACGGCTCGACGAGGCGATGCGGCTGGCCGAAGGTCTCGGCGTCGACCTCGTGGCGGCGGAGCGCTTTCAGCTGCGCGAGCCGCGCCCCGCCACGCTCATCGCCGGCGGCCGGCTGACGTGGCTGAGGGATCTCGTCGCCGCCGAGCAGCTCGAGGTCGTCGTCGTCGACGCCGCCCTCAGCCCGATCCAGCAGCGCAATCTCGAGCGCGAACTCGCCTGCAAGGTGATCGACCGCACCGGGCTCATCCTCGAGATCTTCGGCGACCGCGCCCAGACCGCCGAGGGCCGCCTGCAGGTCGAACTCGCCGCCTTGACCTATCAGCGCTCGCGGCTGGTGCGCTCTTGGACCCATCTCGAACGGCAGCGCGGTGGTGCCGGCTTCATGGGCGGCCCCGGCGAGCGCCAGATCGAGCTCGACCGCCGCCGCATCGACGACCGCATCACCCAGATCAAGCGCCAGCTCGCCGAGGTCCGCCGCACCCGCGGCATCCAGCGCGAGGCGCGCGGCCGCGTCCCGCTGCCGGGGGTGGCGCTGGTGGGCTACACCAACGCCGGTAAGTCGACCTGGTTCAACCGGCTCAGCCGCGCCCATGTCCGCGTCGCCGACCAGCTGTTCGCGACGCTCGATCCGACCATCCGCGCGGTGCGTCTGCCCACCGGCGAGCGGGTCGGCCTCTCCGACACCGTCGGCTTCATCTCGGACCTGCCGACCCAGCTCGTGGCGGCGTTCCGCGCCACCCTCGAAGAGGTGCTCGCCGCCGACGTCATCGTCCATGTCCGCGACATCTCCAGCCCGGCCACGGCGGCCCAGGCCGAGGACGTCGAGACCGTGCTCGAGGAGCTCGGCGTCGACGCCGGCGAGCAGGAGCGCCGGGTGCTCGAGCTCTGGAACAAGGTCGACCGCCTCGACGACCAGGCCCGCGCCGACGCCGAAGCGCGGCTGCCGCGCGCGCGCGCCGTCCTCGGCTCGGCCGCGACGGGCGAGGGCGAGGCGGCGCTCCTGGAGCTGATCGCCCGCCGGCTCGGGCGGTTCCGGACGCGGCTGCGCCTGGAGGTTCCCGTCGCCGACGGCGAGGCCATCGCCAAGGCCTACCGGCTCGGCGCCGTGGTCGAGCGCCACGACGGCGAGCGGACGGTCACGCTCGACCTCGACGTCCCGGCGGCGAACCTCGAGCGCCTGCGCGACTTCGCCCACGACCGCGGCCTCGACCTCGACGTGCCGCGTCCCGACCCGGCCGTATAGCGCCCTCACAGCACCAGCTTCATGCCGACGTGCGAGGCCTCGAAGCCGAGGCGTTCGTAGAAGCGGTGCGCGCCGGTGCGCGAGCGGTGGCTGGTGAGCTGGACCACGGTGCAGCCGCGCGCGCGGCAGCGCTCGACGGCCCAGCCGATCATCGCGGTGCCGATGCCGCGGCCGCGCAGCCGCCGCGCGACCGCCACCGCCTCCAGCTGCCCGCGCCGGGCGCCGCGGTGCGAGAGGCTGACCAGATCGTCGATCTGCAGGCAGCCGACGACTTCACCCTGCAACTCAGCGACCGCCAGCAACACGTTGGAACGGCTTGCGATCTCATCGAAGGCCTCGAGATAGCAGGGCGCCGGCGGCGTGCGCACCATCTCGCGCTCGGCGCCCAGATGGTCGTCGGCCAACAGCGCCACGACGGCGGCGACGTCGTCGCGCCGGGCGGCGCGGAAGACGACCTCGCTCACCCCTCGGCCTCCGCCCGCTTGGCCTCGCGCCAGAGCGCTTCGAGCGTGTCGAGGTCGACCTCCTCGGGGCGGAGCCCGCGCCCGGCGAGCGCGTCCTCGATCCGCGCGAAGCGCCGCTCGAAGCGCTTCGACGCCGCCTGCAGCGCCTCCTCGGCGCCGACGTCGAGATGGCGCGCCAGGTTCACCGCGGCGAACAAGAGATCGCCGACCTCGGCGGTGACGGCGGCGCGGTCGCCCTTGGCCTCCTCGACCTCGTGCAGCTCCTCGCGCAGCTTGGCCATCGCACCGGCCGCGTCGGGCCAGTCGAAGCCGACCCGGGCGGCGCGGCCCTGCAGCTTCTGCGCCCGCTTCAAGGCCGGCAGCGCCAGCGGCAGGTCGGCCATGACGTGGTCGACCGCGCCGCGCGCCTGCGCCTTGGCGGCGCGCTCGCGCCGCTTGGTCTCCTCCCAGGCGGCGCGTTGGGCCGCCGCGCCCGCGACCTCGCCGTCGCCGAAGACGTGCGGGTGGCGCGCCACCAGCTTGTCGGCGACGGCCCCGGCCACCGCCTCGAAGTCGAACCAGGCGCGCTCGCGCGCCATCTGGGCGTGGTAGACCACCTGCAGCAGCAGGTCGCCCAGCTCGCTCCGGAGGTCGTCGACGTCGCCGCGCGCGATGGCGTCGGCGACCTCGTAGGCCTCCTCGATGGTGTAGGGCGCGATCGAGGCGAAGTCCTGCTCGACGTCCCAGGGACAGCCCTCGTCCGGGTCGCGCAGCCGCGCCATGATCTCGATGAGCCGTTCGAGCGGCGGGCGCGAGGGGTCCGGCGGCGGCACGGCCAAGGCGTCTCTCCCGAGCTAGAGCAGCGATCCCTGCGACGGCGCCGGATCGTCCTGCGGGCGCGGCTTGCGCCGGCGCGTGCCGGTATCGTCGCCCGCGCGCACGACGTCCAGCCGGCCGTCGGCGAACTCGATCGAAAGCGCCGCCGCCGCCCGCGCCGCCGCCCCGGTCGCGACGATGGTGTCGTCGCCGTCGCGCACGAGCGCGTAGCCGCGCTGGAGCGTGCGCTGATAGCTCAGGCTCTCCAGCCGCGCGCCCACCGCCTCCAGCCGCGCGCCGTCGCGCTCGAGCCGGCGCGCGCCCACCGGCGCCAGCCGCTCGACGACGCCAGATCGGAAGAGCGTCGTGTAGGGAAAGAGTGTAGATCTCGG
>CAZCVH010000086.1:0-7751 GCA_964502115.1 uncultured Geminicoccaceae bacterium | reverse complement strand
GCCTCGCCAAGCTCGGCGCCTACGGCGTCGACGTCTTCCAGGCCGAGGACGAGATCGCGGCGATCGGCGTGGCGCTGGGGGCGTCCTACGCCGGCAAGCTCGGCGTCACCGGCAGCTCCGGGCCGGGCATGGCGCTCAAGACCGAGATGCTGGGCCTGGCGCTGGCCGCCGAGCTGCCGCTGGTGGTGATCGACGCCCAGCGCGGCGGACCCTCGACGGGACTGCCGACCAAGACCGAGCAATCCGACCTGTTGCAGGCGGTGCTCGGGCGCAATGCCGACTCGCCGCTGCCGGTTCTCGCCGCCGCGACGCCGCACGACGCCTTCGAGATGGCGATCGAGGCGATCCGCCTCGCGCTGCGGGCGATGACGCCGGTGATCCTGCTCACCGACGGCTTTCTCGCCAACGCCACCGAGCCCTGGGCGATCCCCGACCTGGCCGCGCTGGCGCCGATCGAGCGGCCGCCCCACGGCACCCGGCAGCCCTACGAGCACGACCCCGAGACGCTGGCGCGGCCGTGGATCCCCGCCGGCACGCCCGGCTTGCGCCATCGCATCGGCGGGCTGGAGCGCCAGGACGGCACCGGCTCGGTGTCCTACGAGCCGGCCAACCACCAGCGCATGACCGAGTTGCGCCACCAGCGCGTCGCCCGGTTGGCGGACGCCATCGCCGAGCAAGCGTTCGAGGCCGGCGGCGCCGACGACGACATCCTGGTGGTGGGCTGGGGCTCGACCCACGGTGCGCTGACCTCCGCGGTGGATCAGCTGCGGGGCGAGGGGCTGAAGGTGGCGCAGATCCACCTGCGCCATCTGAGCCCGCTGCCGCGCAACCTGGGCGATGTGCTGGCCGCCTTCGACAGGGTGCTGGTGGCCGAGCTCAACATGGGCCAGCTCGCGCTTCTGTTGCAGGGCCGCTACGCCCGGCCGGTGGCGTCGCTCACCAAGGTGGCCGGTCGCCCGTTCGGCATCGGCGAGATCAAGGACCGCGTGCGCGCGGAATTGGGAGTCGAGAGATGAGCGATACGCTCGATCAGGCGGTGCGGACCGCGCCCGAGCGGACCGTCCCCGAGCGCACGGCGAAGGACTACGCCTCCGACATGGAGGTGCGCTGGTGCCCCGGTTGCGGCGACTACGCGATCTTGAAGGCGGTGCAGAAGACGTTGGCCGAGTTGCGGGCCGACCCCGATCGCACCGTTTTCCTGTCGGGCATCGGCTGCGCCGCACGCTTTCCCTATTACGTCGACACTTACGGCTTTCACACCATCCACGGCCGCGCCGCCGCGATCGCCACCGGTGTCAAGCTGGCCGAGCCCGACCTCGACGTCTGGGTGGTCTCGGGCGACGGCGACAGCCTGTCGATCGGCGGCAACCACCTGCTGCACCTGCTGCGGCGCAACGTCGATCTGGTCTATCTCCTCTTCAACAACGAGGTCTACGGCCTCACCAAGGGGCAGGTCTCGCCGACGAGCCCGCCGGGCCAGGTGACGCCGTCGACGCCCGGCGGTTCGCTCGACGCGCCGGTACATCCCGGGCGCTACGTCCTCGGCTGCGGCGGCACCTTCTTCGCGCGCGTGCCCGACGTCGCGCAGGCGCAGCTGGTGGAGGTGATGAAGGCGGCGCACGCCCATGCCGGCACCGGCTTCGTGGAAATCCTGCAGAACTGCATCGTCTACCACGACGGCGCCTGGAACGTGGTGACCGAAAAGAAGACGGCGGCCGACCACCAGCTCTGGTGCCGCCACGGCGAGCCGCTGCGCTTCGGCGAGGGTGGGGCGAAGGCGCTGCGGCTGAACGCCGCCGCGCTGGCGCTCGAGGTGTTCACCCCCGGCGTCGACGGCGAGGCGGCCGAGGTGCTCGTTCACGATGCCGGCAACCCCGTGCTGGCCCGGTTGCTGTGCGACCTCGACGAGCCCACCGCGCTGGGCGTGATCCATCGCCGCGACGCCGCCGTGTCGGAACGCCGTCATCACGCCGCCCGGCCGCCGCAGCGACGCGAGCCCGAGGCGCTGCAGGAGCTCTTGAACGGGACCGACACCTGGCGGATCTAGCTGTGGTCGCCGCCGTCGCGTGGCGCCACCGCGACCGCCCATCCGCCGAAAGAACGCCCCGACGCCGAAGGCGCAAGGAACTACAACGCGACGAAACGGGTACCGCGGGCGGTGCGGCCGCGCCGTCGGGTTTGCCAGGTGAAGGACCGAGATGACCGAAGCCGTGCAGCTGCGCGACGAGCCTCTCCCGCAGGAAGGCGTCGGGCCCGATGTCGCCGAGTTGCGCTCGGCGATCCTCGGCAAGTTGATGTATCAGGTCGGCAAGGACGCCGAGCACGCCAGCGACCGCGACTGGTTCCTCGCGACCGCCTACGCCCTGCGCGATCAGATCACGCGGCGCTGGGTCGCGAGCACGCAGGACACCTACGAGCGCGAGCGCAAGCGGGTGTACTATTTCTCGGTCGAGTTCCTGATCGGCCGGTTGATGAGCGACAGCATGTCGAACATGCGGCTGTTGGAGCCGTGCCAACAGGCGCTGAGCGAGCTCGGCATCGACTTCGAGCGCATCGCCGGAATCGAGGCCGACGCCGCGCTCGGCAACGGCGGTCTCGGCCGGCTCGCCGCCTGCTTCATGGAGAGCATGGCGAGCGTCGGCCTCGCCGGCTACGGCTACGGCATCCGCTACCGCCACGGCCTCTTCCGCCAGGCCTTCGTCGACGGCTGGCAGGTGGAGCGTCCCGAGGACTGGCTCGAATACGGCAACCCGTGGGAGTTCGAGCGCCCGGAGGTGATCTACGAGATCGGCTTCGGCGGTAGCGTCGAGCGCACCACCGATCGCCGCGCCCGCTGGCAGCCGGGCGAACGCGTCAACGCCGTGGCCTACGACACCCCGATCGTCGGCTGGGCCGGCCGGCAGGTGAACACGCTGCGCCTGTGGTCGGCGCGCGCCGTCGAGCCCGTGCTGTTGAGCGAATTCAACCTCGGCCACTACGTCGGTGCGCTGGCCGGCAAGGCCAACGCCGAGAGCATCTCGCTCGTGCTCTATCCGGACGACAGCACCGAGGCCGGGCGCGAGCTGCGCCTGAAGCAGGAATATTTCTTCGTGGCGGCGTCGCTGCAGGATCTGTTGCGTCGCCACCTCGACTACTACGGCACCTTCGACAACCTGCCGGACAAGGTGGCGATCCAGCTCAACGACACCCATCCGGCGCTGGCGGTGCCGGAGCTGATGCGCCTGCTGGTCGACGTCCACGGCGTCGCCTGGCAGGACGCCTGGGCGATCGTGCAGGGGGTGGTCAACTACACCAACCACACGCTCCTGCCCGAGGCGCTGGAGAGCTGGCCGGTCCCGATCGTCGAGCGGCTGCTGCCGCGGCACATGCAGATCATCTACGAGCTCAACGCCGACTTTTTGCGTGAGCTGCGCTACCGGGTCGGCGTCGACGACGAGCTCGTGCGCGACGTCTCGCTGATCGACGAATCGAGCGGGCGACGCGTCCGCATGGGCCACCTCGCGTTCTTGGGCGCGCGCAAGGTCAACGGGGTGTCGGTGCTGCACACCGATCTGATGAGGCGGACGGTGTTCGGGCCGCTCGATCAGATCATGCCGGACAAGATCAACGCCAAGACCAACGGCATCACGCCGCGGCGCTGGCTTCTGGTGTGCAACCAGCCGCTCGCCGGGCTGATCACCGAGGGCATCGGCGAGAGCTGGGTGGGCAACGCCGACGAGCTGGCGGCGCTGGAGCCGTTGATCGAGGACGCCGGCTTCCGCGAGCGCTTCGCCGCCGCCAAGCGTGCCAACAAGGAGCGGCTCGCCGACGTCGTCGGCCGCCGCTACGGTCTTCAGCTCGATCCGGCGGCGCTGTTCGACGTTCAGGTCAAGCGCATCCACGAGTACAAGCGCCAGCTGCTCAACATCCTGGAGGCCATCGCCGTCTACAACACGATGCGGGCGCAGCCCCACAAGGACTGGCAACCCCGCGTCAAGATCTTCGCCGGCAAAGCGGCCGCGTCTTATCACCAGGCCAAGCTGGTGATCAAACTGATCAACGACGTCGCCAAGATGGTGAACAACGACCCGCTGGTCGGTGACCGGCTCAAGGTGATCTTCATCCCGAACTACAATGTGTCGCTGGCGGAAATCCTGATCCCCGCGGCCGATCTGTCGGAGCAGATCTCGACGGCGGGGATGGAGGCGTCCGGCACCGGCAACATGAAGTTCGCGCTCAACGGCGCGGTCACGATCGGCACCCTCGACGGCGCCAACGTCGAGATGCGCGAGCATGTCGGGCCGGACAACATCCACATCTTCGGTCTGACGGCGTACGAGGTGGCGCAGCACTGGGCCGAAGGCTACGACGCCCACGCCGCGGCGCGGCGGACGCCGGCCCTCGCCGAGGCCCTCGAGCAGATCCGCACCGGTGTGTTCTCGCCCGACGAGCCGGCGCGGTACCGCGGCCTCGTCGACGGCATCCTCCACCACGACCGCTATCTCGTCACCGCCGACTTCCCGGCCTACGCCGAGGCGCAAGAGGAGGTCGCGCGCGACTTCGACAGCAAGGGCTGGTGGCGGAAGGCGGCGCTCAACACCGCGCGGATGGGGTGGTTCTCCTCCGACCGCACGGTGCGGGATTATGCCGAAGAGATTTGGCGCGCGCCGTTCGATCCGTTACCCGGGGGCTGACGGCGCAGCGCAGCATTCCGCGCGCGGCGGCCGGACCCGCCGCGCCGCGGCACCAAACGGGAGGATCGGCGATGGTCTCCAGACCGAGGCCCGCACCCAATCTTGCGCGCAACGCCATGGCCTACGTGCTCGCCGGTGGGCGTGGCACCCGGCTCTACGAATTGACCGATAATCGAGCCAAGCCGGCGGTCCATTTCGGCGGCAAGTCGCGTATCATCGACTTCGCGCTCTCCAACGCGCTCAACTCGGGTATTCGACGCATCGCGGTAGCGACACAGTACAATGCGCACAGCTTGATCCGACATTTGCAACGCGGCTGGAATTTCTTTCGCCCCGAACGCAACGAGAGCTTCGACATCCTGCCGGCGTCGCAGCGGATCGCGCCCAATCAGTGGTACGAGGGCACCGCCGACGCGGTCTTTCAGAACGTCGACATCATCGAACGCTACGGCGTCGAATACGTCATCGTGCTCGCCGGCGACCACATCTACAAGATGGACTACGAGGCGATGCTCCGCGACCACGTCGAGACCGGCGCCGACGTGACCGTGGGCGTCATCGAGACGCCGCGCGAGCAGGCCACCGCCTTCGGCGTCATGCACGTCGACGAGAACGACCGCATCATCGACTTCGTGGAGAAGCCCGCCGACCCGCCCCCCATTCCGGAAAATCCCGACATCGCGCTGGCGTCGATGGGCATCTACGTCTTCAGCGCGGTGTTTCTGTACGAGCAACTGCGCCGGGACGCCGGCGAGTCCGGGTCGAATCGCGACTTCGGCAAGGACCTTATCCCTTATATCGTGCGGCACGGGCACGCCCACGCCCACCGCTTCACCGACTCGTGCGTCCGCGCCGAGACCGAGCCCGAGGCCTATTGGCGCGACGTCGGCACCATCGACGCCTATTGGGCCGCCAACATCGATCTCTGCACGGTGACGCCGGCGCTCGATCTCTACGACCACAACTGGCCGATCTGGACCTACGCCGAGATCACCCCGCCGGCGAAGTTCGTCCACGACGAGGAGGGTCGGCGCGGCAACGCCATCAGCTCGCTGGTCGCCGGCGGCTGCATCATCTCCGGCGCCATCCTCAACACCAGCCTCGTCTTCTCCAACGTCCACTGCCACTCGTTCTCCAGCCTCAGCGGCTGCGTGGTGATGCCGGACGTCGACGTCCGCCGCGGCGCGCGGCTGACCAACTGCGTCGTCGACCGCCGGGTGCGCATCCCGGCGGGGCTCGTCGTCGGCGAGGACCCCGAACTCGACGCCAAGCGTTTCCGCCGTACCGACAACGGCATCACCTTGATCACGGTGCCGATGGTCGAGCGGCTCGAGAGCTGACGGCGATGCGCGTGCTCATGGTCGCCTCGGAGTGCTATCCGCTCGCCAAGAGCGGCGGGCTCGCCGACGTCGTGGGCGCGCTGCCGCCCGCCCTCGAAGCCCTCGGCCACGAGGTCCTCGTCTGCGTGCCCGGTTATCGAAGTGTGTTCGCGGCACTCGGCGAGGCCGCCGAGATCGACGGCTACGCCGAGCTCCACGGCGGGCCGGCGCGGGTGCTGCGCGGCCGTGCCGCCGGTCTCGACGTCGCCGTGGTCGACGCGCCGCACCTGTTCGACCGCCCCGGCCATCCCTATCTCGGGCCCGACGGCGACGAATGGCCGGACAACGGCTTTCGCTTCGCCGCGCTGGCGGTGGTGGCACGCGAACTCGCCCTCGGCCGCGTCGCCGACCTCGCCTTCGACGTCGTCCACGCCCATGATTGGCAGGCCGGGCTGGTGCCGGCCTATCTGGCGCTCGATCCGCGCTCGCGGCCGGCGACGGTCATGACCATCCACAACCTGTCGTTCCAGGGGCAGATGCCGGCGGCGTGGCTCGGCCGGCTCGGCCTGCCGGCGCACGCCTTCGGCGCCGACGGCGTCGAGTACTACGGCGGCATCGGGTTCTTGAAGGCCGGGCTCTACTACGCCGACCAGCTCACCACGGTGAGCCCGTCCTACGCCCGCGAGATCCAGGGCTCGCTCTGGGGCATGGGCATGGAGGGGCTGTTGAGCGCGCGGGCGCGCGATCTCACCGGCATCGTCAACGGCATCGACACGACGGTCTGGAACCCCGCGGCCGACCCCTTCGTGTCACCGTCCTACGACGCCGACACGCTGGAACGCCGCGGCGAGCACAAGGCCCATCTGCAGGCCCAGTTCGGTCTCGACGTCGACCCCGAGCGGCCGCTCTTCGCGATCATCAGCCGCCTCGCCTGGCAGAAGGGCACCGATCTGCTGGTGGAAGCCCTCGACGGCGCCGTCGGCGCCGGTGGGCAGATGATCATCCTCGGCAGCGGCGATCCCGGCATGGAGGAACGCTGCGCCGGCGCCGCCGCGGTCTATCCCGGCCGGGTCGCGACCTGGTTCGGCTACAACGAGGAATTGGCCCACCGCGTCCAGGCGGGGGCCGACGGCCTCCTGGTGGCGTCGCGCTTCGAACCCTGCGGCCTCACCCAGCTCTACGGCCTGCACTACGGCTGCGTGCCGGTGGTCGCCGCGACCGGTGGGCTCGTCGACACCGTCACCGACGCCGACACCGATCCCGGCAACGGCACCGGCTTCATCTTCGCCGCCGGCGACGCCCTGGCGCTGCGACGGGCCTTCGCCCGCGTCGCCGAGGCCTATGCCGATCGCGAGCGCTGGCGCGCGATCCAGCGCCGCGGCATGGCGCAGAACCTGGGCTGGACCCCGGCGGCGCAGGCTTATGTCGAGGTCTACGAGCGCGCCCGGGCGCAGCGGCGCGGGCGCTGACGGATCGCCGCCCGGCGCACGCCCACGGCGGTTGACGGCGGGCCGCGATCGCGCTCTACCGCGCCCCGACGTCGCGGGAACGAAACGCCGGGCCGAGCCGCGCACCCGGCCGAACATCATGGGGATCTCGACGTGTCGTCCACCCCGGGCGGTGCCGCGCCGCGGCTCTATCATCTGCACCCGCTGACCGCCGGACCGATCGCGGCCTGGTCCGGATACTTCGCGCACGCCCGCGCCATGGGCTTCGACGGCGTCCACGTCGCGAGCCCGTTCGCCGCCGGCGCCGGCGG
>CAZCVH010000085.1:6140-7809 GCA_964502115.1 uncultured Geminicoccaceae bacterium | reverse complement strand
CCGTCGGCGGGCGTTTCGGGCCGGGCGACCTTGATCTCGGGGCCGTGGCGCACGAGCCAGAGCACCAGCGCGATCGCCGGCAGCGCGAACACCGTCGACGTGACGAAGAACCACATCCAACCGACGGCGTCGGCGTAGAACCCCGACGACGGCACGATCACGAACTTGCCGAACAGCTGCATGAAAGAGGTCAAGAGCGCGTACTGCACCGCGGTGTAGTGCACGTTGCAGAGCGCGGAGAGAAAGGCGACGAAGACGGCGGTGCCGATGCCGCCCGAGAGGTTTTCGACGGCGATGGTGGCGATGAACACCGGCAGCTGCGGCCCGCTCCAGGTCAGTACCGCGAACATCAGGTTGGAGCCCGCCATCAGCACCGCGGCCACCACCATCGCCTTGAGGATGCCGAGCCGGAAGACCACGACGCCGCCGACGAGTCCGCCCGCCACGGTCATCCAGACCCCGAAGAGCTTGGTGACGTCGGCGATCTGCGCCTTGGTGAAGCCCATGTCGATGTAGAACGGGTTGGCCAACATCGTCAGCAGGACGTCGCTCGCCTTGAACACCGAGATCAGAACGAGGATGACGACGGCGACGTGGACGCCGTGGCGGCCGAAGAAGTCGCCGAAGGGCTCGACGACCGCGCTCGCGAGCCAGGCCTTGAAGCCGCGCCCGCCGCTGGGACGCGCGAAGTGGGAGCCCGGCGGCTCGGGGACGAGCAACGCCGTCACCATGCCGACGCCCACGAGCGCCGCCATGACGGTGTAGGCGAGCCCCCAGTCGGCGGCGTCGGCGAGCCTGAGCGCACCCCAGGTGGCGACGAACATGCCGACCCGATAGCCCAGCACGATCACGCCGGCACCGGCGCCGAGCTTGCGCTCGGGCAGGCTCTCGACGCGGTAGGCGTCGATGACGACGTCCTGGCTCGCGGAGAAGAACGCGACCGCGAGCGCCATCGCCGCGACCAGGTAGAGCTCGCTCGCCGGATCGGTTCGCCCCAGCCCCCAGATCGACGCCATCAGGCCGATCTGCGCCGCCAGCATCCAGCCGCGCCGGCGCCCCAGCCAGGTCGTGAGCGGCGGCAGCGGCAGCCGGTCCATCACCGGCGCCCAGGCGAACTTGAAGGTGTAGGGCGCGAAGACGAAGGCGAAGAGGCCGATGGCGGCGCGGCTGACCTCGGCCTCGCGCAGCCAGGTGCTGAGCGTGCCCGCCACCAGCATCAACGGCAGCCCGGAGGCGAAGCCGAGGAACAAGATGGCGATCACCCGCCGATCGGCGTAAATCCCCACATTTTCCCGCAGTCCGCGAAACCGCGCGCGCGCGACATCGCCGCTCGGCAGCGCCGACGCCTTCAACCGCGCGGGCCCGCCAGCTCGACGATGTCACCCGGGTCGAGCGCGGCGTCGAACGCGACCCGGCCGGCGTCACGCTCGCGCCCCGCCGGGGTCAACACCACCGCGAGCTCATCCTCGCCGAGGGCGCCGCCGGCGGCGGCGACGGCATCCGCCACCGTCATGCCCGGCCGGTAGGGATAGCTGCCGGGGCGAGCGACCTCGCCGAGGATGAAGAACGGTCGCGCCCCAAGCCGCGCCACTTGGACGCGCGGATCGCGCAGATAGCCGTCGGCGAGGCGGGCGACGAGCCGATCGGCGAGTTCATCGGTGGTGCGGGC